>CAMFCQ010000054.1 GCA_945948915.1 uncultured Clostridia bacterium
AAATCGCATCTCGCGTTCTTCTTGATTCTGTATCGTTTTCAAGGATCATGCTCCGTGCCACACGGAACGATAGAAAGTATACCGTACGCGTTTAATTTTGTCAACACCTTTTTTGACGATTTTTTTGAGCTATTCTTTCATTTCACCTCAATAATCCGAACATTCCATTCATCGAATCTTGTCGAATTTCGTCTCTTGGCCCGAACAGATTTTCTCTGTCAGCAAGCAAACGCCTAAAAAATCCGAACATTCTGCGATATCTGAAAACATGAAATTTTTTTGAAAAAGATGGAAGCCAGATGAAAAAAGACCCATCTAAGTCTCCTTAGACGGGTCCTGGCGTCAATTAGTAACGCGGAGCACGGTGCGCAGCGAAGCAATCGCGGCAGTACACGGGCTTATCGCCGCGCGGCTGGAAGGGAACCTGGGTCTCCTTGCCGCAGTCAGCGCAGATCGCGGTGAACATCTCGCGCTGCGGGCGGGCATTGCCGTTCTGAGCACGGAACGCGGCACGGCACTCCGGGCAGCGGCGCGGCTTGTTCTGGAAGCCCTTCTCAGCATAGAACGCCTGCTCAGACGCGCTGAAAACGAACTCTTTGTTGCAATCGCGGCAAACGAGGGTTTCGTCCTGATACATATCTGTATCCTCCTAAAATATAGATAGATTGACCTTCACCGATTGGCTCTCATAGCCAGACTTCCTGTTGGGGCGCGAAGGCGAATCCAAGGAGGCCGTAATTGAGATGAGAAACGATGGATGAGGTTCGACGTATTATAGCACACTTCTCCTCCACGCGCTACATTTTTCTTTCTTTTTCAAAACAAACCCGTCTATTTGGAGGATTTATCCCATTCGCATCGAACTTTGAGAGCATATCTGAACAAGGAGAATCGCACATGAACGTCCAGATCGATTACGCCCTCATCGGCCGGCGCATTCGCGACCGTCGCCGTCAGGCACAGCTTACGCAGGCTGAGCTGGCCGAGCGCGCCGGCGTATGCCAGCAGTATATCGGCTGTCTCGAACGCGGAGAGGGCATTCCCAGTCTGGCGACCGTCATGTCTCTGTGCAGCGCGCTTGCCATCGAACCGAACATCCTCCTGCTGGACTGCTTCAGGCACGACCCGGACGCGCCCTGCTCATTGCGTGATCTGCCCTCGGAATACGCCAATACGCTCACCGCGCTTTGGGCGGAGGCAGGGCGTTCTCCCGAGCAGTCCGCTGCTTTGATTCAGCCGGACGCATTTCCTCTGATCGATATCCCGCTGGAAAACGTCGGATGCGCCGACGATTCCCCTGAGAAGTAAACAGAGCCGCCGAGCACACAGCGATGCCCAGCGGTTCTTTCCTGTCTGTTTATCCGTTCACGCAAAGAAGCTGCCCAGCACCTGATTGACCAGGCTGCCGTCCGCCTTGCCCTTGACGCGCGGCATCAGGGTCTTCATAATTTTGCCCTTTTCCTTTGCGGTCGGCTTCTCGATGCCCAGCTCGGCCAGCACCGCTGCAATCACCTCGCGGATTTCCTCCTCGCCCATCAGCTTCGGCACAAATTCGCTGTACACGCTCATGCGCAGCTTCGCCTCTTCGATGGTCTGCACGCGGTCCGCCGGCGTGGTGTCGATGGTCTCCTGCGCCTGCTTGATCTCGCGGAAAATGACGGCGTTTTCCTCTTCCTCCGTCAAATCCGCGCGCTTGTCGATCGCCTTGTTCTTCAGCGCCGAAAGCAGCAGCGACAGCGCGTCCTTGCGCGCCTTATTCTTGTCCTTCATCGCCTGCATCATAGCGGCGCGTACGGTATCGATCTTGCTCATGAAAAGTCACTCCTTCATCTTATTTCTCATGAAAGCGATGGCGCGTTCAAGCGCATCGTCGCTTTGGATCAGCTTCAGATACGGCTCGATGATGACCGGGCCGTCATAGCCGGTTTCAGCAAGCGCCCCCATCAGCGCGCCGAAATCAAAGACACCCTCGCCGGGCAGGCACAGCGTCCCGTCCTCACGCCAGTCACACACATGCACATTGCAGAGCCGGTCGCCCATCGCATGGACAAACGCCACCGGATCACAGCCCGCGCGCATCGCCTGCTTGATGTCCAGCGTAAAGCGCACCTGCGGCAGCGCCGCTCTGGCCTCCAGCACGCGGGACGGCTCCGTCAGCTGGCACCAGCACACATTCTCCCAGCCGATGACCATGCCGCGCTGCGCGGCCTCCTCGCACATGGGGACAAGCGCTTCGACGTTCCAGGCCAGGTTCCAGGGGAGCGGCTTGAGCAGCGGCGTGTTCCGCCCGTGATAGACGAACGTCTTCGCGCCCATCACTGCGCCCGCATCCAGCACACGCCTGAAATGATCGAACGCATCATGAACCTGCCGAGCCGGGCGGCCCGCCATATAGTTCTCATAACCGCCCAGCGGATGCACGCTCGTGCAGGCCATCCCGTTCAGATTGTCCCGAACCAGCCTGCCAAATTCCGGCGTATTCTCGCTGTCCGACTGAAGGAAGACCTCCGCGCAGTCAAGCGGCAGCCTTGCGATGTGTGCCGCCGCCTCTTCGGTTTCCCAGCGGCCGTAAAACGCCGCAGTGGACAGGCCAAGCTGCAAAGGTCTCCCTCCTTTCTCCAGTTCTGGTTTCTATTATAGCGCTTCGGCGCGGCAATGTCACTTTCTTTTTTCGCGAGGTTATGGTATAGTGTCTGTATATTGCAAATCCATCGATTCAGACAGGAGTGTATTATGGCAGACCGCCTTCTCTTTCCGCCGACGACCGCTGAGGATATGCGCGAGCGCGGCTGGGACGCGCCCGACTTCGTCTATGTGAGCGGCGACGCATACGTGGATCATCCGTCCTTCGGCGCCGCGATCATCACCAGAACGCTGGAAGCCGCCGGATACCGCGTGGCCGTGCTCGCGCAGCCAAATTGGCGCACCCCGGCGGATTTCAAGCGTTTTGGCCGTCCGAATTACGGCTTTCTCGTCTCCTCCGGCGTCATCGACAGCATGGTCAATCACTACACCGCCGCGAAAAAGCGCCGTTCCTCCGACGTGTACACCCCCGGCGGCAAGAGCGCCAGGCGCCCGGACCGCGCGGTCATCGTCTACTGCAACCTCATCCGTCAGGCCTACGGCGACATCCCGATCGCCATCGGCGGCGTGGAGGCGTCGCTTCGCCGCTTCGCGCACTACGATTATTGGGACGATTCCGTCCGCCGCAGCATCCTCGTGGACAGCCAGGCGGATCTGCTGATGTTCGGCATGGGCGAACGCTCCATTCTCGTGACGGCGGACTGGATGAGCCGCGGCGCACCCGCCTGGGAATGCGCTAGAATGCGCGGCGTGTGCTATATGGCCAGCGCGCCCCTGCGCGGCAGCCTCGAGATTCCTTCCTATGAAGCCTGCGTGCAGAGCAAGAAGAAGTACGGCGAGGCGTTCCTCACCCAGTACAATGAACAGGATCCCGTGCGCGGCCACGCCATCAGCCAGAAGCATGGCGACCGGTATGTCGTGCAGACCGTGCCGGACATGCCGCTCTCCCGTGAGGAGCTTGACCGCGTCTACACCCTGCCCTTCCAGCGCACCTGGCATCCGGATTACGACGCGCTGGGCGGCGTGCCGGCCATCGAGGAGGTTCAGTTCTCCATCGCGCACACGCGCGGGTGCTTCGGCTCCTGCTCCTTCTGCGCCATCACGTTCCTGCAGGGGCGCATCGTCACCACCCGCAGCCATGAATCCGTTCTGGAAGAAGCGAAGGCCATCACCGCGATGCCGGGCTTCAAGGGTTATATCCACGATGTCGGCGGCCCGACGGCCAACTTCCGCCATGCCGCCTGCGACAAGCAGCTCAAATCCGGCACCTGTGCGGGCCGTCAGTGCCTCTTCCCCAAACCCTGTCCGAACATGAAGGTCGATCACACGGACTACATCCAGCTGCTGCGCGAGCTTCGCGCGCTGCCGAAGGTCAAGAAGGTGTTCGTCCGTTCCGGTCTGCGCTATGACTACATCATGGCCGACAAGTCCGATGCGTTTCTGCGCGAGCTGTGCCAGCATCACATCAGCGGCCAGCTCAAGGTCGCGCCGGAACACGTCAGTCCCAAGGTCCTCGCCGTCATGGGCAAGCCTGGCCGCGATGTGTACGACGCGTTCTGCGAGAAGTACCGGCGCATCAACCAGGAGCTGGGCAAGGAGCAGTACCTGGTGCCGTACCTGATCTCCAGCCATCCGGGCAGCGACCTTTCCGCTGCCATCGAGCTGGCGGAGTACCTGCGCGACATCAACCATCAGCCCGAGCAGGTGCAGGACTTCTATCCCACGCCCGGCACGCTCTCAACCTGCATGTTCTACACCGGCTTTGACCCGCGCACCGGCAAGCCCGTCTTCGTCCCGCGCACACCGCAGGAGAAGGCCATGCAGCGCGCGCTGCTGCAGTTCAAGCGCCCGCAGAACTTCCCGCTCGTGCGCGAGGCGCTTCGGCAGGCCGGCCGCGAGGATCTCATCGGCACCGGGCGGTACTGCCTCGTCCCGCCGGAGGGCGTGAAGACCGCCGCCGAGTATGCACAGATCCGCCGGGAAAAGAAGGCGCGCGAGGAGCGCCGCGAAATGCGCGAGCACAGGGGAACGCGTTTTGAAAAGGGCAGGCCCGATGCGCGCAGGAGTGAAAAGCCTGCACGCGGCAAATCTGCGAATCCCGCCAAAAAGGGCAAACGATAAAGCTTCCGGCGCAGTCTGATCACAGGCTGCGCCGGTTTTTATCGATTCATACTCTTTTCTGATAGAAACGAGCAATAAACGCGAAGCGAAGAAGGGAGTCTGAGGGATGAAATCCCTCAGGCAGGTTTGGGCGGCAGCCCAACGTATCCCCACGTGGCGAAGCCATTCGGTCAAAGCAGTCAGGGAGCGAAGCGTTACCTGACGGGGCTTAGCAATTGGCTGTTTCTATTTGAAAACAGTATCATTTCTTCTCCGTCCAGGATGGCGCGCACGAGTTTCTCCCCCTCATACACCAGCTTGAGCGAGAAGAAGGTATCCCGCTCGCGCAGAAGGCGCAGGAAGACCTTGTCGCCCTCCCAGATGGGCAGGCTTGTGATCTCCGCCCACGGCACCCATTCCAGCGTGCCCTCGTCGCACGCGCGCAGCTCACCCTCGTACGCCGTCGCGGTGAACAGATGCATGTACTCGCACCAGTCCTCGGAGACGAACGTCACGATGCCGCGGTACGCCCACGCTGTGAGCGTCAGGCCCGTCTCCTCCCGGAATTCGCGCAGCATGCACTCCTCCGGGCTCTCGCCGTGCTCGAACTTGCCGCCTACGCCGATCCACTTGTCGCGGTTGACGTCGTTCTTTTTCTTGACGCGATGGAGCATCAGCGTCCGATCGTCGATCACCAGATAGCACAGCGTCGTCTGAAGCATCCTGTCTTCTCCTTTTCCGGTTGCAAAATTGAGTTCTGTCCGATATAATGCATGATAGTATTTTCCTGCTGCGCTGTCAAGGCAGCGCAGCCCCATAAACAGCAGGGAGAACGCCAAACCATGTCCAGAATCCGAAGGATTTACTTTGCGCGTCTGATCGGCCGCGTTTTCATTCTTGTGCTCTGCCTCGTCCTTTATGTTGTGCGGCCCGAAACCTTTGCGCCGCTTGAGGGCATGCGCTTCTTTGACGGTCTGTCGCTCATGCACCTGCTGTGGCTGATCTGGATGATCGACATGCTTGCCCAGCTCATTCCCTTCAAAAGTGACATCTCCATCGGCTCGCTCAAAATGTTCGCGCAGCACTTCCGCCCCATCCGCGAGAGAATCAACCCGCATTCGCTCAGGGTGCACATCCATTCCGCGACGAAGTCGGCCTTCTGGGTGCTGCTCGTGTGGACGGCGGTCGTCGCCGCGCTTGGCGCGCTGCATGCCGCGGGCGTGCTCAGCGACGTGCAGCTGTTCCTGTTCACGGTGTTCTTCTACGTCTGTGACCTGATCTGCGTGCTCATCTGGTGCCCGTTCCGCCTGATGATGAAGAACCGCTGCTGCACCACCTGCCGCATCTTCAACTGGGATCACCTGATGATGTTCGCGCCGATGCTCTTTGTGCGCAGCTTCTACGCGCTGAGCCTGTTCTTCATGTCGCTGCTCGCGTTCCTGGCCTGGGAAGCGTGCATTCTTCTGCACCCGGAGCGCTTCTGTGAGCAGAGCAACGCAGCGCTTGCCTGCGCCAACTGCACCGACAAGCTCTGCACGCAATACTGTCAGAAGCTCAGAAAGCCCTCCGAAAAGTAACGCGCCAAAAAAACGGCAGGATTCGCGTCCTGCCGTTTTCATATCGTCTTACTCCGCGCACCGCTTCACCGGGCGGACATACCTGAAATATCTCGCCGGATCGTGGAAGTAGTAAAACACCCTGCCGGGCGTCATGTCCAGCGCATAGCCGCTCGCCGGGTAATCAAACGCCTTCATCGCCGCCTCGATCCTCGTCTCCACCGCGGCGGTCTCCTTCTCAGCGTCAAACGGGCCGTGCTCAAAGACGATATACTCCCCTTCCGGCACGTCCATGAGCTGCATCTGCGGCGGAACCTCGCCCTGCCAGCCGCTGGGCAGGCGCGCGCCATAGGCCTCCGCCAGCGGAATGCCCCAGCTGCAGATCCGGCCTGTTGGCTCGTTGATGTAGGCGATGACCTGACCGCTTCCGCTGCTCATGCCGCTGTCGCCCAAATCGTCGAGCTTTCCCCTGACGCCGGCAAGCAGCGCGCAGATCGTTTCGCAGTCCTGTCCGGGAATCTGGTTCTGCTTCTGCCAGAAGTCCCAGAAGCCGATGCTTTCGTAGTTGCGGATATGCAGGAATTTGTGCGCGGGGATCGTCACGAAGTACGTCTTTACATCCTCTGTGGTGTTCATCATGCCGTTTTCTTCCTTTCCAATCAGATAGCAGTCAAACGGATGAAGGCAGGTGCGCAGGCTCACGGGCACCGGCTGTCTGCGGTATGCGCTGGGCGTCACGCCGTAGGCCTCCCTGAACGCGCGTGTGAACGCCTCATGCGAGGAAAACCCGTAGTCAAGCGCAATCTCGAGAAATCCACGATTGGTGTCCCGAACCTCGCAGAGCGCAAAGGCCAGCCTGCGCAGGCGCAGATACGCCCGAAACTGCATGCCGGAGATCTCCCTGAACTTCCGGGAGATGTAAAACGCCGAATACCCCAGACGCTCGGAAAGCACATGGAGCGTCATCTCATCGTTCTCATGCGCCCTGATGCACGCGTCGATTTCGTCCAGCATCCTCTGCATCTGATCGTGCCATGCACGCATCGCTCATCCCTCCGCCGTTTGCTTTTGCAGCATGATGATACCTCAGTATAGCATGCTCCGCTTGATTTTGATTGCGTTTTTCTCATTCAAGCCACAAAAAATGCATGAACGCCTCCGTCTGAGCGCGCCAGTCCTCCTCGCAGTGCCGCCCGTCCTGCTGCAGAAACGGATACACGCGCGCATGCTTGTCCATCAGCGTATTTGCGATGGTCAGGTTGTTGACGGTCAGATGGGCGAGCATCTTCTTGTCCCGCGCCTCCTGTTCTCCAAACGCGAGATAGACGCGCGTATCCGGGTCGATCCGGCTCTCGCGTACCTGCCGCAGCAGCTGCGGATAGCACACACCCATCGGCACGCTCAGGCAGACCGCCTTGGAGAATACGTCGTTGAACGCCGTCACCGCGTACAGGCTCATCAGGCCGCCCAGTCCCGCGCCCATCGCGCCTGTACACAGCCTGTCCGGGAGCGTGCGGTATCGGCTGTCGATTTCCTGCTTGAGCGTGCCGATCATCCATTCCATCGTCGAGCGTCCCCGGCCGCGCAGGCCCTCCCACATCCGGGGCGCAAGGTGATACGGGCAGTATTCCGCCAGGTGCCTGTCGCTCTCCTGGCTGCTCTCCACGCCCACAATGATGATGTCCTTTTCCCAGCGCTCGACGAATTCGTGCAGCCGCCAGGAGTTGCCATAGTTCGCCAGTTCTTCCTCAAAGGCGTTCTGTCCGTCAAACATGTACATGACAGGATATGCCGCTGCGTTCTCGCGATAGCCCTTGGGCAGGCACACGCTGACCACGCGCTCGTCCAGCCCCGGCGCAAAGTGCATCTTAAACCGTTCGATCATTCCATCCTCCGTTCCCGCCGCCTCCTGCGGCGCCGTTGCTTCTTTATCCTATGCATGCACCGCTGTATTTTTTCCTGTCTGTATGCTATAATAAGACAAAATATTGATTACGAGGCCAATTTATGTTTCAATCCTCCGGCCGCCAGATCGACCTTGCCCGCGATGCCATTCCGGGCCTGATGGTCAGGCTGGCGCTTCCTTCCGTCATCGCGCAGACCATCAACATGCTCTACAACATGGTCGATCGCATCTACATCGGCAGCATTGAGGGCGTCGGCGCGTATGCGCTCACCGGCGTGGGCCTGACGCTCCCGGTCATCACGCTGATTTCGGCCTTTTCCTCGCTATTCGGCACAGGCGGCGCGCCGCTGGCCTCCATCAAGCTGGGCGAAGGCAAACGCCGGGATGCGGAGCGCATTTTGGGCGTATCCGCGTTCATGCTGCTGTGCACCTCCGTCGTGCTCTTCATTTTCTTCCAGCTGGCGATGAACCCGCTGCTCATGGCCTTCGGCGCCAGCGAAAACACGCTGCCCTACGCCAGGGAGTATTTGCGCGTCTACCTGCTGGGCACGGTGTTCGTGCAGCTGGTGCTGGGGCTCAATCCCTTCATCTCCGCGCAGGGCTTTGCCAGGGAGGCGATGCTCTCCGTCGTCATCGGCGCGGCGCTGAACATCGCGCTAGACCCGCTGTTCATCTTCGCGATGGGCATGGGTGTGCGCGGCGCGGCGCTGGCCACGATCATCTCGCAGGGCTTTTCCTGTCTGTGGGTGCTGCGCTTTCTGACAGGCAAAAGCGGCAGGATGCAGCTTCTTCGCGGCAATCTGCGCTTTGACCGCGCCATTCTCGTGCGCACGGTGTCGCTGGGCATTTCTCCGTTCACCATGACGTTCACCGAGAGCGCGATTCAGGTCGTGCTCAACCGCGGCATGATGACCTACGGCGGCGACATGTATGTGGGCACGATGACGATCATCTCCAGCGTGGTCCATCTCTTTTCCACGCCGCTGAGCGGCTTTACCAACGGCGTGCAGCCGCTGATGAGCTTCAACTACGGCGCAGGCAGCCTTGACCGCGTCAAAAAGACGTTCCGCCTGCTGCTTGCCTCCACCGTGGCCATCACCATGAGCTACTGCACGCTTTTGGAGCTGTTCCCGCGCCCGTTCATCCGCCTGTTCGCGCACGACGAGGCGCTCATCGAGCTCACTGTGCGCGGCCTGCGCATCTATGCCGCGGGCCTGGGGATCTTCGGCCTGCAGAACGCCATCCAGAGCATGTTCGTGGGCCTTGGGCAGGCGAAGGTGTCCCTGTTCATCGCCGTGCTGCGCAAGGTCATCCTGCTCATCCCGCTGGCGCTGGTGCTGCCGCTTTTCTTCGGCGTGACGGGCGTGTACCTGGCCGAGCCGATCGCGGACGTCACCTCGGCCACCACCGCCACCTGCCTGATGCTCTATCACTTTAACCGGATTCTCACACGGCGCGAGCAGGAGCTCGCCGCCGGCAAAGGAGCGTAACATGCACACCGACTGCCTCATCCTCGGCGGCGGCGCGTCCGGCCTGGCCGCCTGCGCGTCCCTTGCTCAAACCGGCATGCATGTCACGCTGGTCGAGCGGCTTGACCGCGTGGGCAGGAAGATCATGGCCTCGGGCAACGGCCGCTGCAACCTCTCCAACGCCGACATGAATCCCTCTTATTACGCAGGCGCCGTGCCGTTTGTCGCCCGCGTGTACGAGCAGACGCCGCCCGGCGAGGTGCTTGCCTTCTTCTCCTCCCTCGGCCTGATGACCGCGCAGGAGGAGGGCCGCATCTATCCGCGCACGATGATGGCCGCCTCCGTGCTCGACGTGCTGCGCGCCGCCTGTGACCGCGCAAACGTCACGCTGCTCACCGGACAGGAGGCCGTCTCGCTCTCGCCATCGCGCCGGGGCGGCTGGGCAGCGCAGCTCTCCGGCGGGGAGGGCGTGTTCTCGCCCGCCGTGCTGTGCGCCATGGGCGGCAGCGCCGCCCCGCATCTTGGAACGGACGGCGCGGGCACGCGGCTGCTTGAGACGCTCGGCCACAGCGTCACGCCGCTGCATCCGGCGCTGGTGCAGCTCAGATGCGATCACGGCGCGCTGCGCAGCCTCAAGGGCGTGCGCGCGCAGGCAAAGCTGACGCTTGAGATCGACGGCTGCGCCGCCGCGCAGGAAACCGGAGAATTGCTCTTTGCCGATTACGGCGTGTCCGGCGTGTGCGTCTTCCAGCTCTCCGGCCTCGCCGCCCAGGCGCTCGCGCGCAAGCGCCGCGTCAGGCTGCTGGTTCATCTGCTGCCGGAGCTTGATGAAAACGCTGTTCCCGCCTGGCTGGACGCACGCATCAGCGCGCAGCCGACCGCCGGCACGCAGGCGCTGCTCAATGGCGTGTTCCCGCGCCTGCTCACGCTGGCCATCCTCAAACAGAGCGGCATTGCACCGGATGCACAGGCCAGCCGCCTGAGCGGTGCGTCCCGCGCGGCGCTGGCGCAGGCCATCTGTGCCTTCCCGCTGCCCGTCACCGGCACGCAGGGCTTCAAAAACGCGCAGGTCACCCGCGGCGGCGTCCCGCTTGACGAGGTCGATCCCGCCACCATGGCCTCCCGACTCTTCGATGGCCTGTATCTCGCCGGCGAGGTGCTCGACGTGGACGGCCCATGCGGCGGATACAACCTGCACTTCGCCTTTGCCAGCGGACTCACCGCCGCCAAAGCCATGCGCGCGCAGCTCTGCCCCTGAGACATCCCGAACCACAGAAAGGTACATCCATGATCCGTCTGCACAACATCAAGGTCCCGCTGGACTATACGAATAAAACCCTCATGCAGGCCGCCGCCAAAAAGCTCGGCTGCACGCAGGGCCAGCTCGCCCGCTGCGAGGTCAGCAAAAAGAGCGTCGATGCCCGAAAGAAGAACGACGTCTGCTTCGTCGTCTCCATCGACGTGACGCTCAGGAATCCGCAGGACGAGACGCGCATGAGCGCGCGCCTTGCACCCAGCGTCGGCGCGCTCGTTACGCCCTATGCGCCGACAGCCGCCGCGAAGCTGTCTGCCGCGCCCGCACCCCGCCCCATCGTCGTAGGCTTTGGCCCAGCGGGCCTGTTTGCCGCGCTGACGCTGGCGGAGGCCGGCGCATGCCCCATCGTGCTGGAGCGCGGCCAGGATGTGGACACGCGCACACGCGACGTTCAGGCGTACTGGGACAACGGACAATCCGCGTTCAAGACCACGTCGAACGTCCAGTTCGGCGAGGGCGGCGCGGGCACGTTCTCTGACGGCAAGCTGAACACCGGCACCAAGGATCCGCGCGGCGAGCACATCCTGCGCACGTTCGTGCGCTTTGGCGCGCCGCAGGAGATCCTGGTCAGCGCCAAGCCGCATATCGGCACGGACAGGCTCAAGGGCGTCGTCAAATCCATGCGTGAGGAAATTCTTCGCCTGGGCGGCGAGGTGCATTTCGGTGCGCGGATGACGGAGATCGTCCGCAAAGACGGCCGCATCTGCGCCGTGCGCTATGAGGACGCGCAGGGCGCGCACGAGCTTCCTGCCGGGCATGTGATCCTCGCCATCGGCCACAGCGCGCGCGACACGTTTGCCATGCTGCATGCGCAGCGCTTCTCCCTGGAGCAGAAGCCCTTCTCCATCGGCGCGCGCATCGAGCACCCCCAGGCGCTCATCAATCAGGCGCAGTATGGCGCGTTCGCCGGCCATCCTGCGCTCGGCGCGGCGGATTACAAGCTGGCGCTGCACCTGCCCTCCGGCCGCAGCGTGTACACGTTCTGCATGTGTCCGGGCGGCAGCGTCGTCGCCTCGGCCAGCGAGGAAGAGAGCGTCGTCACCAACGGCATGAGCTGCTTTGCCCGCGACAGGGAAAACGCCAACAGCGCGCTTCTTGTCGGCGTCGGCCCGGAGGATTACGGCAGCGACCATCCGCTGGCCGGCATGTTCCTGCAGCGCGAGATCGAGCGCAACGCATTTGTTCTGGGCGGCGGGACGGGCAGGGCGCCCGCGCAGCTTGTGGGCGATCTGCTCGCAGGCCGCGCGAGCACACAGATACGCAGCGTCACGCCCAGCTACAGGCCCGGCGTGGTCATGGGCGACCTGCGTCTGCTGCTGCCCGATTTCATCATCGACTCCATGCGCGAAGCGCTGCCGCTGCTTGGCCGCAAGCTGCACGGCTTTGACCATCCGGACGCGGTGCTCACCGGCCCGGAGACGCGCTCCTCCTCCCCCGTGCGCATCCCGCGCGGCGAAAACTTGATGAGCGTCGACTGCGCGGGGCTGTATCCCTGCGGCGAGGGCGCGGGTTATGCCGGCGGCATCACCTCGGCCGCGGTGGACGGCGTGCGCTGCGCGGAAGCGGTGCTTGCGCAGCTCGCATGAATTACGCCTCGCTTGAATGCTTCAGCGCCAGCCGCAGCTCCCGGCACAGGGTGCACATCGTCACTGCCGCATAGCTGCGCGCGCCCCTTTCGTCCGTCTCCTGCATCGTCTTCTCCATCAGCGTACACCAGTTGACAAGGCTCTGCGCCAGCTGGGTATAGAGCATGTTTTCCGGATGGCTGCCCGCCGCCTGGCCCGCAGTTCCAGCGACGTCGGCCAGGATATCTTCAAGCGTCTCTTCTCCCTCCAGCAGACGTGTCAGCACGCTGTCCGGGGTTTCCATCAGCGCCTGCACATCACGCATCTCCGCCGCGCCGCAGCTCAGGCGCAGCGGCACCTCCTCCAGCGTGGTTCTGATCACGTATCCCTCCTCGCCCCCGGCCGTATCCAGGTCGAGCGCGTCCCGCGAAAGCGCGACGCTGGAAACGATGCGCATCCTTTCACGCTGCCAAACGATGCAGCGCACGCCCTTGTCCTGCAGGCGTCGCGCTTCGCTGGCAGCGCGTTCCCCGCTGTCAAACACGGCAAGCTGCAGGGCGAAAATCTCCCGCTCGGGCAGCGTCAGCTCCGTCTGCTGCGCGCCGCCTGAAAACGCCGGCACGTCCCATGAGAGGCTGCTCAGCTTCTCCCTGAGGCCGGGCGACATCGCCAGCGCGCCCAGGAGCAAAGCGCCTGCCGCGGTCATGAGCCTCCTGCGCATGCGCGCCGCGCGCTTCTTCCTTCTGCGTTCGGAAATCAATCCCATGCGCATCCCTTTCCTTTCCGCTGCCCTCGAGCCTATGAGCCGCGCGGGCCGATTATCCCTTCTCATTCTATTGTGAGGTGAACGCACATGAAGTATACCCTGGATACCATCCCCGTTCTGGACGCGTACAAGACCGGCTGCGAGTGCCCGCTGTGCAAGCTGAGGATTCTCTGCGAAGATCAGTATGTGGACACCATGCTCGCCTCCGCGTATATGGAGCCGGAATGGCGCATCAAGAGCAACGAGACCGGCTTCTGCACGCGGCACTTTGAGCTGATGTTCGACCGCCGCAACCGCCTCGGCCTCGCGCTGATGACGCACACGCACATGCAGGAGGTCATCGCGTCGCTGGAAAAGATTCTGGAAGGCGGCAGCACTGGCAAGAAGAGCCTGCTGTCCTCCCTGCGCGGCTCCGGCAAGGCGGATGAAAACAGCATGCCCGCGAAGATCCGCGCCCGTATGGACGGCTGCGTGATCTGCGAGCAGGTGGACAAGGCGCTCACGCGCTACGCCTACACCATCGCGCAGCTCTACTTCACCAACAGCGAATTCAAGGCGCAGCTTGAGCAGTCGAAGGGCTTCTGCCTGCCGCATCTGGCGCTGGTGCTGGACATGGCGGAAAAGACGCTCTCCGGCGCCCAGCTTCCGGCGTTTCAGAAGGCCGTCGCCGCGCTGGAGATCGAGAATCTCAAGCGCGTGGAGGGCGAGCTGGAGTGGTTCACGCTCAAGTTCGACTACCGCAACGACGGCAAGCCCTGGGGCAACAGCAAGGATGCGCCCGAGCGCGCCATCAACAAGCTGATGGGCGCGTGCGTCGGCGAAGAAGCCCAGATGCCCGCGCACAACGACTGAGCGGATGCGGTCTGCATCCATCTTTATGGACAAAACAAAGAAGGATTTGCTCATGAAGCGTCTATATCTGATCGGCGGCCCGATGGGCGTGGGCAAAACCGCCGCCTGTCAGGAGCTGAAGCGGCTACTGCAGAAAAGCTGCTTTCTGGACGGAGACTGGTGCTGGGACATGCATCCGTTTTCCGTCACGCCGGAGACAAAGGCCATGGTGATGGACAACATCGTCCATCTGCTCTCCAATTTCCTGCGCTGCGGTGAGATCGACCATGTGATCTTTGGCTGGGTGATGCACGAGCAGGCGATCATCGACGACCTGCTGGCCCGCCTGCCGCTTGATGACTGCGAGGTGATTCCGGTGTCGCTGATCTGCGATCCCGCCACACTGACCGCACGCCTGAAAAAGGATATCGGTGCAGGTGTCCGCACGCCGGATGTCATCACGCGCAGCCTTGCGCGGCTTAAGCATTACGGCCAGCTGAATACGTGCAGGATCGATACAACCAGCATGACCATCGCAGAGACTGCGCAAGCCATTTTGTCGCTTTCGCGTGTTGCTCCGGACACAGATATAGGATGAAACGAGAATGAACCAGCGGCTTCTCCGCTGGTTCATTCTCGTTATTCCGTTTTCTCGTCGGCAAAGCCGTCCCAGACCGGCCGTCCCGGATAGGTCAGCGCCTCTTCCTCGCCGGTGAGTACCCGCATGGCGCCCGCGGCCATGGCCTCCTGTTCAAACTCGCCCGGATAGGCCGTCACCGGCGCGATCCAGCCGCAGCGGCGCCGAATATCCGACAGCACATCGTCAAAGCGCATCAGGCCGCCGGTTAAGACAATACCGTCCACCCGGCCCTCCAGCACAGCCGCCATGCTGCCGATCTCCTTGCAGACCTGATAGATCATCGCCTGCCAAACGCGCGTCGCGCGCGGGTCGCCCTGCTCCACCATCGCGTGAATCGTGTCGGAATTTGACGTGCCGAAGTGGCTCGTCAGGCCGCCTGCCTGGCTGCACAGGCGTTTGATCTCCCGCTGCGTGCAGCCGCCCAGCGCGCCAATCACATCCGTCACCGCCATGGAGCCCATGCGTGTCGGGGTGAACGGGCCCTCGCCGCCGCCCGCGTCGTTGCCGTCAATCATGCGGCCATGCGCGTGCGCCGTCACCGAGATGCCGCCGTCGATGTGGCTGACGATCAGATTGCATTCCTCGTAGCGCTTGCCCAGGCTGCGCGCATGCCGCCGCGCTGTCTCCTTGAGGTTGAGCGCATGGCAGATCGCCGTGCGGTACACGCCGCGCACGCCGGTCACGCGCGCCAGATCACAGAGCTCATCGACGACCGGCGGATCCATCATCAGCATCAATCCGCCGTATTCATCATGCAGTGCCTTGGCCATTTGCACGCCGAGCATCGAGGCATGGTACAATCCGCCCTTCGCCTCGCGCGTATCCTCGATGAGCCTGTCGTCGATATTGTACACGCCGCCGAGGATGGAGTAACAGCCGCCGCCGCGGCCAACGATGGCGTCCACGCCGCGCAGGTCGATGCCCCTGTCGCTTAGAAACCTGTGAACGACCGCCATCCGGTAATCGAGCTGGTCGTTGATCGTCGGATATTTCAGAAGAATGGAGGAATCGTGGAACGTGTCCTCCGTAAACAGGCATTTGTCGTTCTCAAACATGGAGAGCTTGGTCGAGGTTGAGCCTGGATTGATGATAAAAATGCGGTAAGTCTTCACAATTTCATCTCCCAAGAAGGTTCGCTGCGCGAAGTGAATCCGCACACGTTTGCAGATTATAGTATATCACGGCAGGATGGGAAGCGCAAACGGAATGAGCGGAAAACTATAGACAAAAGAAAAACCAGCGAATTTCAATCGCTGGTCTGTTGGAGCGGTAGACGAGATTCGGACTCGCGACATCCACCTTGGCAAGGTGGCACTCTACCACTGAGCTACTACCGCATCGCTCATCAACGGAAGATATTATACACTGCATTCGAGCTTCTGTCAACCCTTTTTGACAAAAAATCACGCAGAGCGTACAGCAGGACGAAGACCATTCCCTCCACACAGTGAAAGAGAGCGGCTTTCGCCTTTCTCAGATCATCAATAAATTATGCGGTTGTCTCTGGGGATGCAAGGCAGTTATTATGTAAGGGAGGTTCCTCCCTTCCCTTGATGATATACATATATCCTGCGTCCTCCAGCTCAGCCCTCACGCATCGTTCGCGTGTTCCTTCGCCGCCGCCAGATACGCGAGGATGTCCGCCGCGTTGGTGTCCGGCTTCACCTTGGGCATCACCTTCTCGATCACGCCTTTCTCGTCAATCACAAACGTCGTGCGCACAACGCCCATGCTGACCTTGCCGTAGAGCTTCTTCTCCTGCCACACGCCGTATGCCTTGATCGCCTGCAGCTCCGGATCGGACAGCAGGATGAACGGCAGGTTATACTTCTGCGCAAACTTTGCATGCGAGGCTGCGGAGTCCTTGCTGACACCGATGACGACAATGCCGTGGGCCTTGAATGCCTCATAGCTGCCCGCAAACGCGCACGCCTGGCGGGTGCAGCCGGGCGTATTGTCCCTGGGATAAAAGTACAGCACGACCTTCTTTCCGATGAAGTCGGACAGGGAGACCGGGCTGCCCTCCTGATTCACAAGCGTAAAGTCCGGCGCCTTGATGCCCGTTTCCAACATAAACATCTCTCCTTTTGGGATAGGTTTACAGATAACTTCTGCCTGAACATGTGGATTTCCTCCATTGTTCGGCATTTTTGTTTTCGATGAACAACAGAAACAGCCGGACGCGCTTTCCGCGTCCGGCCGGATCATCGTGTAATTGGCTGAATCATCAGCCGCTTTTGCTGTCGGTTACTCCTCGTCCTGCAGCGCATCGAAGCCGCGCTCGCCGGTACGAACCTTGACGACATCCGCCACGTCGTAGATGAAGATCTTGCCGTCGCCGATGTGGCCGGTGTAGAGCGCCTTGCGGGCGGTCTCGACAACCTTCTCCACCGGGATCGCGGAGACGACCAGCTCCAGCTTGATCTTCGGCAGCAGCGTCGCGTCAACCGGCACGCCGCGGTAGTACTCCGCAGCGCCCTTCTGCAGGCCGCAGCCCGCGACGTTGGTGAGCGTCATGCCGGTCACGCCGATGGAGGTCATGGCGTTCTTGAGGGCCTCGAAGCGGGACTGGCGGGTGATGATGACCACCTTGTGCATGGTCGCCGGGGTGCCCTCAGAGGACACCTTGGTCACCGGCACCGCAGCGGTGGCCGGCACCGGCTCGGACGCCGCTTCCTCCGGCGCGCCGACGGACGCAGTCGCCGGGACGAAATCCGCATACGCGCTGACCAGGCCGTGCTCCGGCTTGTCCAGGCCCATGATTTCCTCCGCCGCAGAGACGCGCAGGCCGATGGTCTTGTCAATCAGCTTGAAGACAATGGTCATGGTCACGACGACCCAGGCGATGACGGCCAGCACGCCGAGAATCTGGATGCCCAGGAAGGAGAAGCCGCCGCCGTAGATCAGGCCCTGCTTCGTCACGTCGTTGCCGGTATAGTACGCGAAGATGCCGGTGAGGATGGTGCCGGTCGCGCCGCACAGGCCGTGCACGCCAACCGCGCCGACCGGGTCGTCCACCTTCACAACCTTATCGATGAACTCAATGCCGAACACCACCACGAAGGCCGCGATGATGCCGATCGCCGCAGCGCCCATCGGGGTCACCATGTCGCAGCCGGCGGTGATGGCCACCAGGCCGGCCAGGGAGCCGTTCAGGGTCATGGACACGTCCGGCTTGCCGTAGCGGATCCAGGTGATGCACATCACCGCAACCGTCGCCACAGCCGCCGCCAGGTTGGTGGTCACGAAGACACGGGCCGCGGTCACGTCCGCGCCGCCGGTCAGGGCGACGGTGGAGCAGCCGTTGAAGCCGAACCAGCAGAACCAGAGGATGAACACGCCCAGGGCGCCCAGGGTCAGGGAGTGGCCCGGAATCGCGCGCGGCTTGCCGTCCTTGCTGTACTTGCCAATGCGCGGGCCAAGGATCGCCGCGCCGACGAACGCCGCGACGCCGCCGACCATGTGCACGGCCGTGGAGCCGGCGAAGTCATGGAAGCCCATCTCCGCCAGCCAGCCGCCGCCCCAGATCCAGTGGCCGGAGATCGGGTAGACCAGCGCGGAGATCACCATGGAATAGATGCAGTAAGCGGAGAACTTGGTGCGTTCAGCCATCGCGCCGGAGACGATGGTCGCCGCCGTCGCGCAGAAGACGGTCTGGAAGATCAGGGTCGCCCAGTCGCCGCCCGCATCGGTGAACAGATCCAGGCCGCCGATGAGCTTGCCGGTGCCGCCGAACATGATGCCGAAGCCCAGCAGCCAGAAGATCGGGGTGCCCAGGCTGAAGTCCATCAGGTTTTTCATGATGATATTGCCGGCGTTCTTGGCGCGGGTGAAGCCGGTCTCCACCATCGCAAAGCCTGCCTGCATAAAGAACACCAGCGCCGCGCCCAACAGGATCCAGCCCGTGTTCAATGCGGTTTCCAATGCTGTCAAATCCATAATCGTTTCCTCCTCATGGTCAACATGATATCACAAAAGGACGTGCATGCGGGGTTGTCCGGCATGCACGCCCTTGTGCAATCTTTTGTTATTCCGTTTTCTAACGTATCCTGCGCAGATCAGACGTAGAAGAGCATGTCCGCGTAGGTCGGCACCGGCCAGGCCTTCTTGGCCACCTTCATCTCCAGTGCGTCGGCCACCTTGCGCGCGGCCTCCATCGCCGGGATCACGGTCTCATGCGCATACATCGCGCGCGCCACCAGGTCCTCCGGCTCGCCGGCCACGGCTTCGTCCAGCGCGCTGGTGAGGTCCATCAGCTCGGTCGTCAGCTCGGTCAGCTCGCGCACCTTGGCAGCCTCGCCCGGTGCCTCCACGCCGATGCTCTTCTTGACCGCGACGCCGTCCGCCAGCTCCTTGGACCAGGAGATGGCCGCCGGAATGATCTGCTTCTTGAGCATGCTCAGGCTGGTCAGCGCCTCGATATGAATGACCTTGCCGTACTCCTCCAGGCCGATCTCCTCACGGGACTTCATCTCAAGCTCGGTGTACACGCCATGACGGACAAAGAGCGCCACGTTCTTTTCGTCCGTGTAGTGCACGAGCGCTTCCGGCGTGGAGCGCAGGTTGAGCAGACCGCGCTTCTCAGCCTCGACGGGCCATTCGGCGCTGTAGCCGTTGCCGTTGAAGAGGATGCGCTGATGCGCCGCCAACTCGCGCTTGATGAGTGTGGCGAGGGCCGCGTCAAAGTCATCCGCCTTCTCCAGCTCCTCGGCGAAGACCATCAGGGAATCCGCCACTGCGGTGTTGAGCATGACGTTCGTGCAGGCAATGTTGAAGGAAGAGCCCGGCATACGGAACTCGAACTTGTTGCCGGTGAAGGCGAACGGAGAGGTGCGGTTGCGGTCGGAGTTGTCCTGCGGGATCGCCGGCAGCGCGGAGACGCCGATGTCCATCAGCTTCTTGCCGCAGGCCTTGTAGTCCGCACCGGAGACCAGCGCGTCGATCACGCCGGCCAGCTCGTCGCCCACATACATGGAGACGATGGCAGGCGGCGCCTCGTTCGCGCCCAGACGGTGATCGTTGCCCGCGCTGGCGACGGAGATGCGAAGCAGATCCTGATAATCGTCCACAGCCTTGATGACCGCGGTGAGGAACAGCAGGAACTGCGCGTTGTCCGCCGGGGTCGTGCCCGGGTCGAGCAGGTTCTCGCCCTTGTCGGGGGAGATGCACCAGTTGTTGTGCTTGCCCTTGCCGTTCACGCCCTCAAACGGCTTCTCATGGAGCAGGCAGACGAAGCCGTGGCGCTCGGCCACCTTCTTCATGATCTCCATGGTCAGCTGGTTGTGATCGGTGGCGATGTTCGCGGTGGCGAAGATCGGGGCAAGCTCATGCTGGCACGGCGCAACCTCGTTGTGCTCGGTCTTCGCGCTGATGCCCAGCTTCCAGAGCTCGTCATTCAGATCCTTCATGAACGCCTTGACGCGCGGGCGGATCGTGCCGAAGTAGTGATCCTCCAGCTCCTGGCCCTTGGGCGGCATCGCGCCGAAGAGCGTGCGGCCGGTGAGGATCAGGTCCGGGCGCTTCTTGTAGTCTTCCTTATCAATGAGGAAGTACTCCTGCTCCGGGCCGACGGTAGTGGTCACGCGGGTGACCTGCTTGCCGAAGAGCTTGAGCACGCGGCAGGCTTCCTTGCTGATGGCCTCCATCGAGCGCAGCAGCGGGGTCTTCTTGTCCAGGATCTCGCCGGTGTAGGAGCAGAACGCCGTGGGGATGCACAGCGTGTCATCCTTGATGAAGGCGTAGCTGGTCGGGTCCCAGGCGGTGTAGCCT
>CAMFCQ010000055.1 GCA_945948915.1 uncultured Clostridia bacterium
GAAGCGTTACCTGACGTCCGGTTATTGCATGGCCGATTTTATTTGAGAGTAGTATTATATCCGCGAAGCGAAGAAGGGGTTTGGGGATGAAATCCCCAAGCGGGGTTTGGAGCCTGCGGCCCCAACGTCTCCCGTGATGAATTGGAGGACATGGTGGGCATGATCAGCATGCTGCGTTCGCAGTACAGCGCAGGCCAGTGGGCGCTGGTCTTCTTTCTGTACAGCTTTGCCGGCTGGTGCTGGGAGGTGGCGCTGTTCCTCGTTCGGGACAGGCGGCTGGTCAATCGGGGCTTTCTCACCGGGCCGTTTCTGCCGGTATACGGCTTCGGCGCGCTGGGCATGCTGATTGTCTGCCTGCCGGTCAAGGAGAGCGTCGGCAAGGTGATGATTGTCGGAATGATCGCAGCGAGCGTGCTGGAATACGCGGCGGGCGCGCTGGTACTGCGGGTGCTGCATGTGCGCTGCTGGGATTACTCGGGCCAGCGGATGAACCTGGGCGGGCATGTGTGCCTGATGTCCGTGCTGACGTGGGCGGCGTTTGCGGTGGTGGTGGTCTGCATTCTGCATCCGCTGTTTCAGCCGTCGGTCAGCAGGATTCCGGAAAGCCTGTGTATCGCAATGGCCGGCGCGCTTGCGGTGCTTGCGCTGGGCGATGCGATCCCCAAAGGACTAAATCGGTACAGGCGGACATAAAGAAAGAAGGACCGCATGACGCGATCCTTCCTTGGGCTGATCAGCGGCAGCAGCCGCAGCCGTTGTTTTGTGTGCAGGCCGTGCTGCCGTTGCAGCCCAGGCCGGTGGTGCTGGTGTAGGTACCGCAGGTGCAGCTGACGTTGCGCGCGCGGATGGCGTCCTCGTCGCACAGCGCCTGCGGGAAGAGCGGCAGGCTGAAGAACTCGTCGCAGACCGAGTCCGCGAATTCCTCGCACGGCGGCACCTCACAGAAGCCGTAGCTGGGCACCAGCATCTCGACCTTCGCCAGCACCTTGAGCACGACCGTCACGCAGATTTCCAGGCAGAAGATGTTGTTGCCGACATATGTACCGGAGACGCAGATCGCGGAGACCATCGCCTCAATGGTGTAGGGCACGATGGACTCATCCGGAATGGAGAGCAGCACGTCGCGGTCAACGGTGACCACGCCGCGGCCGATGTATTCGCGGCAGTTGGCGTCGGTAAAGAGAATGTCGATGGGCACATCCACCTGGCCGCGCACGCGGGCGAAGCAGGGACGGTCGCACAGCCGCTCGACGGAGAGGTTGCGGATGGTGCCTTCGGTCGTCGTGGAGCGGCAGCTCTCAAAGGTGATGGGCATCGTGGGCTGGTTGCAGTTGTCGCTGCTCTGCTCGCCGCCGCCGCAGCTTGCGGGCACCAGGCCGTAGCTGATGAGCGCCACGCGCTGATCGCTGAGCTGCTCCTGAAACAGACATGAATCATACACGCGCTGCACCTGGATGCAGACCCGTTCGTTCAGCCCGTTCAGGATTTCGTTTCCGGCGACGCGGCACGGACAATGCGTGGAATTTGCGTTTTTATAGGAGTAAAAACTCATGGCGCACGCCTCCTTGGGCAAGTCGTTATGAGGGGAATTCCTCACGATTCCAAGGTATGCGATCCGGGAAGCGGCGTGCATGAAAATCGGACGTCTGGAGGGAAGCGGATGCGGGGAAAGGGCAAATGGGCGGCGGCGCTCCTTGCGCTGGCCGCTTTCGCGTGCGCGCTCGGCGCAGCCGTATGGCGGACGCAGATGGTGCGCGTGCCGCTGACCATCGAAGTGATCGCTGCGCAGGAGGAGGCGCTGGCGGCTGCGGCGCTGCAGGATACGGGCAAGCCCAGCGTGCTTTTGTATCACACGCACACCTGGGAGGCCTACGAGATGACCGGGGACGCGCAGTATACGCCCACGGAGACCTGGCGCACGCAGGACGAGCGCTGCAACATGCTGCGCGTGGGCGAGGAGCTGGCCAAATGCCTGACCGAGCTGGGCTTTGCCGTGGTGCATGACAGGACGGCCTTTGAGCCGCCAAACCTGTCGGGCGCCTATACGCGCTCGCTGGCGATGCTGGAGGCGCGCCTTGCTGCCGGGGAAACCTACGACTACATCTTTGACATCCACCGCGACGCATACAGCGGGCTGTACAATGGCGCGAACTGCGCCGAGCAGGACGGAAAGCAGATCGCCTATGTGATGCTGCTGGTGGGCAAGGGAACGGGTGCGACGGGCTCCGGCTTTGACGAGCGGCCGGACTGGCCGAAAAACCTCGAGCTCGCGCAGCGCATCACCGACTGCATGAACGCGCAGGTGGAGGGCGTCTCGCGCGAGGTCAAGGTCAAGACGGGGCGGTTCAATCAGCACGTCTCCACCGGCGCGCTGCTCATCGAGGTGGGCAACAACCGCAACACGCTGGGCGAAGCGCTGGCGGCCTGCCCGATCATCGCGCAGGCGATTGCGCAGGCGCATGCGCAGAAGGCTGTCAAATGAACTTGCGCATGTGCTCAAGCGCGGCCTTTTCCAGGCGGGAGACCTGCGCCTGACTGATGCCGATCTCGGAGGCGACCTCCATCTGCGTGCGCCCCTGGAAAAAGCGCAGGCTCAGGATCTTCTGCTCCCGATCGCTCAGGCGGCGCATGGCCTCGCTGATGGCGATGTGCTCCAGCCAGCTCTCCTGGCTGACGCTGTCGTCGCGCACCTGATCGCCGATGGTCAGCGCGTCGGCGTTGTCCCCGCCGATGGGTTCGCAGAGGCTGACCGGATCCTGAATCGCCTCGAGCGCCAGCGTGACGTCCTCCTCGGAAAGCTCCAGCTTCTTGGCGATTTCCTTCATGGTCGGCTCCCGGCCGAGCTCGCGGCTGAGCCTGTCGCGCATGCCCAGCGCCTTGTAGGCGATGTCCCGCAGCGAGCGGCTGACGCGGATGGCGTTGTTGTCGCGCAGATAGCGCCGGATCTCGCCGATGATCATCGGCACGGCATAGGTGGAAAAGCGCACGTTCTGTGTCACATCGAAGTTGTCCAGCGCCTTGATCAGCCCGATGCAGCCGACCTGAAACAGGTCGTCCACATTTTCGCAGCGGTGCGAAAACCGCTGAAGCACGCTGAGCACCAGACGCAGATTGCCGCGGATGAACTCCTCCCGGGCGGCCTCGTCGCCGCCGTGCACCAGGGGGAACAGCTCGCGCATGCGCTCATTGGAGATGACGGGAAGCGTCGAGGTGTCCACACCGCAGATTTCAACTTTTCCGATCGCCATTTGCGTTACCTCCTCATGGGGAAAAGATAAACGCATTATGACGGCGGCACGCGCAAAATATTCCCGCACAGACCCGTCATAATTTGAGGAAACCGGCATATGGAGAAGGAGCAATTCTTCTGAAAATGTGAGAAAGGGGCCGCGCGTATGACATTCGGCGAGCTGAGAAAAAAGGACGTGATCTGCATCGGCGACGGGCGGCTGCTGGGGCGCGTGACGGATCTGGAGTTTGACGCGTCGAGCGGTCAGGTGCGCGCGCTGATCGTGCCGGGCAGCGCGGGATTGTCCTGTCTGCTGCACGGGGACAGGGGCGCAGTGAGCATTCCCTGGCAGCAGATCGCCTGCATCGGCGACGACGTCATCCTGGTCGCCCAGCCCTCGTGCCGGCCGTGCGCAAAATGAACCTCCACAGATTTGTGAATTCAAAAAAACGTTTACGTTTGGCGCGCCAGAGGGTATAATACCAGTAAACGCTTCGAAAGAAAGAGGTCGAATTCTGCCATGAAGTGCATATACTGCAACTGCACGGAGAGCCGCGTTGTCGATTCCCGCCCGACGGAGGACGGCGCAATCCGCCGCCGCCGCGAGTGCGAGCGGTGTCAGCGCCGGTTCACGACGTACGAGAAGATCGAAATGCTGCCGGTGTTCATCATCAAGAAGGATAAGCGCCGCGAGCAGTTTGATCCGGCCAAGGTACGAAACGGCATCCTCAAGGCGTGCGAAAAGCGCCCGGTGCCGCTTGACGAGATCGAAAAGCTGGTCAGCCATGTGGAGACCAGCGTCTGCCAGAAGATGGAGCAGGAGGTTACCAGCGAGGAGATCGGACAGCTGATCATGGAGGGACTCAAGGATCTGGACGAGGTGGCGTACATCCGCTTTGCGTCGGTGTACCGCCAGTTCAAGGACGTGCAGTCCTTCATGCAGGAGCTTCAGCAGCTTCTGGATACCCAGAATAAGACGGAGGAATGATGGGATAATTGCCGCCCAAGCCGCTCATGCTGTCCATGAAGACATTCATGGAGGCAGGAGATATGGAGAAAAGGCAACGTGTCGGCATTGCGCTGGCGGCAGCTGTACTGGCGTTGAGCGCCTGGCCCGGGGCACGGGAGACCGTACAGGTTTCCTCCGCGCAGGCGGATGCGGGCGAGACGCGCGTCCTCATTCCGGGCGGACAGGCCGTGGGCGTGGCGCTCAAGACGCAGGGCGTGCTGGTGGTCTCCCGGGCGAGCCGGCAGGAGGTCAGGACGCCGCTGCGCGTAGGCGACGTGATCCTGTCCGTGCAGGGGGAAAGCGTTGCCAGCGCGCAGGAGCTGGCACGGCTGGTGAGCGCGCTGGAGCGCGACACCGTGGAGCTTCTGGTGCTGCGCGGCGGCAGAGAGATGACCATGCAGGCGGCCGTGCCGGTCAGCGAGACGGACGGCAGGCGCAGGCTGGGCGTCTGGGTGCGCGACAGCACGGCGGGCGTGGGCACGCTGTCCTACATCGATCCGCAGACGCAGGCGTACGGCGCGCTGGGGCACGCGATCGTAGACGGCGACACGGGAGAACTGCTCTCCGTGCTCGACGGCGCGATCATGCAGGCGAAGGTTGTCGGCGTGACCAAGGGCGAGAGCGGCCGCGCGGGCGAGCTGCGGGGCAGTTTCCTCAAGGAGAACCGGCAGATCGGCACACTTGAGCATAACTGCACATACGGCATTTACGGCACGATGGACACACAGCCCGAGACGCTGCTCTATCCGCAGGGACTTCCTGTGGGCACGCGTGAGCAGGCGCATCCGGGCAAGGCGACGATCCTCTCGACGGTGGACGAGTCCGGGCCGCAGGCGTACAGCGTCGAGATCCTGCGCTGCTTTGCGCAGGACAAGCCGAGTCAGAAGGGCATGATCCTGCGCGTGACGGATCAGCGGCTGCTTGACAAGACCGGCGGCATCGTGCAGGGCATGAGCGGCAGCCCGATCATTCAGGACGGGCGGATCATCGGCGCGGTGACGCATGTCTACCTGAGCGACGCCACGCAGGGATACGGCATGTACATCGAATGGATGCTGGAGCAGAGCGACGGCATGGCGAACGGGCCGGCGGCTGCGTAAGGCACGAAAGGCGGGAGAAAGGCGATGCTGGTCAACATCCTGTGCGCCATGCGGGACAAGCGCATGGCGGAGAGCCTGAAGCGCGAGCTGGACGACGGCGAGCACTGCGCGGTGCAGATCGTCGCCAACGGCTGCGCGGCGATTGAAAGCAGCCGAAGCTTTCCGCCGGACATCCTGGTGATCGACGCGGTGCTGCCGGGGCTGGACGGGCTCGGCGTGCTGGATTGTCTGCAAGAGATGCTGGGCGACCGCATGCCGCGGGTCATCGGCGGCTCGATGATGCCGCTTGCCGACGAGGGCTTCAGCAAACGCGGCGCGCGTGCGGTCATGCGCCTTCCCTGGAAGAGGGAACAGCTCATCGGTATGCTGAGAACAGAGCTTGACGAGATCGACCATGTCATCGACTGGGACGCGGCCTGCGCACCGTATCAGCAGGCGTGTGCGCTGCTGGGCGAAATGGGCATGCACGCGGGGCTCAAGGGCTTCACATACCTGGCCTGGTCGGCGGCGCTGGCGTATGAAAGCGAGGCCCGTCTGTTCGCCGTGGGCAAGCGCCTGTATCAGCCGATCGCCGAGCGCTTTCATACGACCCCGCAGAGCGTGGAGCGGCTCATCCGCCACGCGGTGGAGAGCACGATGGACGCGGCGGCGGCGCGCGGCGTGTACGGGCTGTTCGGCAACACGCTCGATCCCGCCCGGGGCAAGCCCACCAACGCGCAGATCATCGGCATGCTCGTGCAGAGGATGCGGGTGGCGTGAACAGAAAGAAGAATCCTGAAAATATCAAGAAATTGCTGAATAAACGACGGGATGCTCTGTCGCCAATCGTTGTGACACAAGCCAATGAACGTTCATTTTGCAGAAGCAATAAGCGCCATGCTTTGTTCGTTTTTCCAGAACCAATCAACAGGTCATGGAGACGGACAAAGGAGGCGCTTTTTTGATGGAATTGGATGCAATGATTCAGGAGTATCTGGAATACGGCATGAGCAGACAGCTCAGGAAAAAAGACGCTGCACTCGTATGAGCAAGCGCTGCGGATGTTTTCCGTGTGGCTGGCCAGGGAGGCTGGCATGCACGAGGCGGAGCAGATTCGTGAAGCGACGATCCGCAAGTATGTGCTCAGCCTGCAGACACGGGGCAAGTACACGGCCTGCTCGGTGGAGGGAACGGAGGAGATCAACCATCCGTCACACCGCATGGATTACGGCAAGACAATCTTAATTGCGAATTAGTATAAAACGAAGGAAGATCGAAGAATCCTTTCGCAGACGGACTGAGCGAAGGGATCCGATCCAGCTGTATGCATGTACAAATCAACACCTTGCTCTGTTTTGCTTTACCTGCGCCGGATGGGCGGCGGAAAAGCAAAACGGGGCAAGGTGTTGTTTCAGATACGGTGCGGAACCTGGAAAGCCAAAGTCAGGCGAGAGGGCGCCAATCTGTGGGGGACTGTCAGGCTCTGCGCTGAGGTACGCTGACCGATGGGCAGAGCGTAAAGACGAGCGTCATGGGAAATGCAAGGAAAAGCGCGCCGTAATAGCGCACCAGCACAAGGGGCGCAAAGGAAGACAGAAGCACATAGGCCAGCAGAACAGTAAGGGGCAGCATCAGACGGCCGCATTTTCTGTAGAGCACGTAAAAGACGCAGTGAAGCAGGAGCCAGAACTGGAAGCCGATGGAGAAGAGCATGGAGATGACAGGCAGCTTTTCAAACGAGATCATCAGACCGATGCGCTCATAAAAGGAGAAGACGCCGGGCAGCAGATTGAGGCGCGAGCCGATCTCTTCGATGTATTTGCCGAAATAGAAGTAGCTCTTTTCATAAGCCGGTGTAAGGCCGCGCGCCGTAAAGCCGTCCACGACGCAATCGGGGAACCACATCTGCCGGGTTGTGGCGAGCATGGCGTCCGCATAGCAGGCGGGGTGACGCAGGCCGATCTTCACAAAAAAGGCGAGGAAGCTCTTCATGTTTGCATAGCGCACCGTCAGGTTGCCCTTGGAGGAGTCGGCGTTTTGGGGAACGTATTCGAGCGTATCCATGTTGAAATACGTTTCAAACTCGGCTCTGTCCTCCTGGGGCCACGTGTCGGCATACATCATGTAGGCCCTTGCCAGCGGCTGGGAGAGCATGGACATGGAGGAGGCAGGCGGATCATCATACAGCGGCTGGCACATCGCGGTCAAAGCTGCGCTGACGGTGAAGAACAGGCCGAACGAGGCTGCGCTGAAAAGGAGAAGGCGCTTGAGACGCGCCTTGCCCAGCAGCCCGCCGATGATCAGGCAGACGATCAGCAGAAGGAACGGAATGAGCGGGCCGGAGTTGTTGTTGCGGGCAAGCAGCGCAAAGACAAGCGCGAAGACGAGCGCAGCCATGTTTTTGAGGGAGGAGGAAAAGCCCTCCGGATCCCGGGACAGAAGAAACATAAGATAGATCAGCCATGTCAGCAGCGCACTGAAGAGCACATCACGGGTGGTGCAGGTCACCAGAAGATGAATGACGGGGAACAGCGCGTAATAGGCGGTCAGCACGATGAGCAGGGCGGGACGCAGCCCTAGGGCATGAAGGCGATGGAGAATGTGCGCAAAGAGCGCGCTGACCAGGAGCATCTGCGCAATGGTATACAGCGCAATTCCGGGATTGAACGAGCCTGTCAGGCTGTGGGAGGCCGACAGCAGGCGGGTGATGATCACGGAATGCAGGAGCGGATAGCTTTTTGTAAAGCCAAGCTCGAGCTGATAGTATTCGTACGATGCATCGTAGACAAAGTTGCCCGGGAAGGTGGACAGATAACACGGCAGCCAGCACACCAGAAGGAGGAGCGCCAGCAGGAACGGACGCTGAAGCAGGCGCTCAAACAGACGGGCACAGTGGGCGCAAAACCCATTTCCGTCAGGCGGGCAGGCGGGACGCAGGAGACGGGCTTCATTGCGCTCCAGCAGCGTCCACAGACAGCCGATTGCCTGCGCATAGACGTGCGTGAACATCGCGATGGACAGCAGGAAGGGGACGGAAGAATACGGAATGGAAGAATAGGAAACAGCGCTGTCCGCGCCGAGCGCACAGCCAAAGGCGGTCATGACGGAGAAAAGCAGACCGAGAGGATAGGCGAAGCGCTTCAGGCGCGCGCTGAAGCAAAGCCGTTTGGCATAGACAAGGAGAGCAAAGAGCGCCGCGAAGGTGAATACGGAAAAAATGCTGTTGGAGAAGGAAAGGGATGCGTCCGATATCCATGCGGGGAGCAGGATGGTCGAGCACAGAGCCCAGAGAAAATCAAGCATGAAAAAGCCTCCTTTGTCCTGCACGGCGCGGCCGGCCATTGGCTTGCGCTGCGGCGGGAGCGTTGAGCGGATCAATCGTTTCTATTATAACAGCAACACGTTTTTTTTGAAAGGGCGGCGGAGAACTTTCTCATCCTCGCGCAGCCGGAGGAGGTCGTTGAAAATCGCGTGCGAATCGGGTATAATGATCAAGAAAAAGTCTGTGATTGGAGGAAAGACTCATGAGCAAAAAGGTCATTCTGATTGTGCTGGACAGCGTGGGCATCGGCGCGCTGGCGGATGCGGCCAACTACGGCGACGCGGGCGCGGATACGCTGGGCCACATCATCAGCGCATGCCATCCGCAGATTCCGAACATGATGCGGCTAGGCCTGGGCAATATCGACGGCATCAGCTTTGGCGGCGTGGATGCGCCGGAGGGCGCGTACGGCAAGCTCAAGGAGGTTTCCGCAGGCAAGGATACGACGACCGGCCACTGGGAGATTGCCGGCGTGCAGCTCACGCGCCCGTTCCCGACGTTCCCGAATGGCTTCCCGCAGGATTTCATTGCGCGCTTTGAGCAGGCGACGGGCCGCGGCACGCTGGGCAACAAGCCCGCCTCCGGCACGGCGATCCTCGACGAGCTGGGCGAGGAGCACATCAGAACCGGCAAGCTGATCGTCTATACCTCTGCGGACAGCGTGTTCCAGATTGCGGCCAACGAGGCGGTTGTACCGCTTGAGGAGCTGTACCGGGACTGCGAGATCGCGCGCGGGATGCTCACCGGCGATCTGGAGGTGGGCCGCGTGATCGCACGCCCGTTCGTGGGCGAGAAGGCCGGCGCGTTCAGGCGCACCGGCGGGCGCAGGGATTACAGTGCCGTGCCGCCGACGACCATGTGCGATTTGCTGAGCCGCAGCGGGAAGAGCGTGTACGGCGTGGGCAAGATCGAGGACATCTTCTGTCTGCGCGGCATCACCAGGTCGAACCACGCGGCGGGCAATGCGGCCTGCATGGAGGCGACGTTTGCCGCGATGGGGGAGGAGTTTGACGGTCTGCTGTTTGTGAACCTCGTTGACTTTGACATGGTGTACGGCCATCGCCGCGATGTGAAGGGCTATGCCAAAGCGCTGGAGACCTTCGACGCGCAGATCCCGCAGATCATGGAGCGGATGGGCGAGGACGATCTGCTGATCCTGACGGCGGATCACGGCTGCGATCCCTGCCACACGGGCACGGACCACACGCGCGAGCATGTGCCGGTGCTGATGTGGGGAAGGAAAACCCGGCGCGGCGTGAACCTGGGCATCCGGGAGACGTATGCCGATCTGAGCGCGACGGTGCTGGATTTCTTTGGTATCGAAAATACGCTCAAGGGCAGCTCGATGCTCGACCGGATCCTGTAAGGGGCGGCTATGGAGATCCTGTATGAAGACCGGGAAATCGCCGTCATCATCAAGCCTGTTGGTTTGGATTCACAGGCGGCGATTCCGGAGGCGCTTGAAAAGCAGATCGGCGGCACGTTCTATCCGGTGCACCGGCTCGACCTGAACGTCGGCGGCGTGATGGTCTACGCCAGGACGAAGCAGGCGGCAGCAGGCCTGTCCCGCGCGATTCAGGAGGGCGGCATGGTCAAGGAGTACGTGGCCATGGTGCACGGCGAGCCGCCGGAGAAGGGCGACTGGGAGGATCTGCTCTTCAAGGACTCAGCGAAGAATAAGGTGTTCGTCGTCGGGCGCATGCGCGGCGGCGTGAAAAAAGCGCGGCTGGAGTTTGAGCGGCTTCGCGCGGGGGAGATGTCGCTTGTGCATATCCGCCTGCACACGGGCCGCAGCCACCAGATTCGCGTGCAGTTCGCCAGCCGCGGTTATCCGCTGGTGGGCGATCACAAGTACGGCTCCCGCGATGAGGCGGGCGAGCCCATGCTCTTCTCCTGCCGGCTGACGTTCCCGCACAGGGGCAAAACAAGGAGCTTTGAGGCCTATCCGCCCTGGGCGGATGCAAAGGAGGCGATCGGATGGACGAGATGAAACGAATTGAGACTGCGGCTGAAACGGTGATTGCAGCGCTGGGCACGGCCGAGATCGGCGTGATTCTGGGCAGCGGTCTGGGCGACTATGCTGAATCGCTGGCGGACGCCAGGCGTCTGGCGTACAGCGATATTCCCGGTTTTCCGCGCTCGACCGTGCCGGGCCATGCGGGCATGCTGGTGTGCGGCACGCTGCATGGAAAACGCGCGGTGATGATGCAGGGCCGTTTCCATTACTATGAAGGCTGGTCGATGCAGGATGTGGTGCTGCCCGTGCGCGTGATGCGGAGGATGGGCGTGAAGACGCTGATTGTCACCAACGCCTGCGGCGGCGTAAACCTGTCCTTTGCGCCCGGTGACCTGATGGTGATCTCCGATTACCTGACGCTGACCGGCGTAAACCCGCTGATGGGCGCGAACCTTGACGCATTCGGCCCGCGCTTCCCGGACATGAGCTGCGTGTTTGACAAGGGGCTGCGCGCGCTGGCGCACGAGACGGCGAAGGCGCAGGGCTTTTCCTTGCAGGAGGGTGTGTACTGCCAGTTCCCCGGCCCGTGCTACGAGACGCCGGCGGAGATCCGCATGGCGCGCATTCTGGGCGCGGACGCTGTGGGCATGAGCACCGTGCCGGAGGCGCAGGCCGCCCGGCACAGCGGCATGCGCGTGCTGGGCATCAGCTGCATCACCAACATGGCTGCGGGCATTCTGGACCAGCCGCTGTGCCACGAGGAGGTCACAGAGACGGCCAACCGCGTCAAAGAGCGGTTCAAGGGGCTGCTGGACGGGGTGATTACAACGATGATCTGAAATCTGATCGGATCAAAGAGTGGGAGAAGAACATGAAGAATGGGAGAATTGCTCTGCAACATTTCACAGAAGTTGCATTGAGCCGAAAAAGGGCACAACGTATTGTATATTTGGCACTGTTGCTTTTGTTTTTATTCTTGACGTTTTATCGGCTAGATCAGGCTCCGATTCGAAATTGGGACGAAGCCAGGCATGGCATTAGCGCATATGAAATGCTACAGTCGGGAAACTACGTCATAAACACTTACCGGTATGATAAAGATTTATGGAATCTCAAGCCACCACTGAGTTTCTGGATGATCGCGGCAAGCTTCAAAGCTTTGGGCTATTGTGTGCTTGCCCTCAGAATTCCATCTGCCATTTGCTTTACGTTAATCTTCTTGCTAATTGCAGGGCATATGCACAAAAGATATGGTTTTACCAGTACTGTAGCTTACATGGTGTTGTTCTTGTCGTATAGTGATCTGTTCCTTTCCCATTTTGGAAGAAGTGCAGATGCGGACGCATTATATAATCTGTTGGTTGTTGGTGCAGTGCTGGCTTTATTTCGTTCCAACCAAAGCAAAAGGTATGATTGGTGGCTGTATTTAAGCGGATTTCTTGCATCTTTGGCATTTTTGAGCAAAAGCTTTCATGCAGTTGCAGTTTATGTGATTATTGCAGCAAATGCTATCCTTAGAAAGGAATTGAGATCTGTCCGTATTTATGCAAAGCTAGCGATCGCGGCCTTTTTCCCCATTTTTATATGGATGGTGATGCGATTTTTTGCAGATGGATTTGATTTCCTGGGATCCATGTTCGGTGTGGACGTCGTTGATCGTATTCATAGCTTTCAAGCAGAGATCCAGACAGAAGGCGCAGTATCAATAATTCACTATTTGCTACATTATCGTCCGTCGCAGATTCTGTTAATTATTATTGTATTTTCAGGAACGATATGCCTGATAGATGCTGTGGAAAAAGAGACACTGCTAAACTTGGTGCACAATCAAGATGTGTGGCTGTACAGTCTGTGGTTTTTGTTCCCCCACTTTGTTTTTTGAAGTATCCTCAGCAACAATGACCTGGTATTACTATCCGAGCATAATTAGCTTAATTGTCATAGCGGGAGTGTTGATGGGTAAAAGTGTGAACATTATCCTCAGTTTGCGTGCGACAGGGAAAAAGCTCATTTGCAGTATTCTTGTGTTTGCACTCGTCTGCGAAATGGGGATGGGTCTAGCGTTTTTTGGTCGTTCAGTTGTGGGAACATATCGGAGTATTTCTGCTGAGAAAAGACCGTATGAGCAGGTGGCATTGTTCGCGTTCCTGTCAAGAGATTCTGAATATGCAGGGAAAGATGCTTTTATACTGAAGAACACGAATAGCTATAGACAGATTGATAAGTGGGAACAATGTGATGTTCTTGCAGCAGAATTGGCGGCAGACTTAAGATGCCTTGATGGAGGAATTGAAGGCTTTGAAAATACGCCGGAATCAATCTTAGTGATTTCAGAAGAACAGTATAGGAAGAATACGGAATGGCTAGGCAGATATCCGATCCTTAATGAAGATGGGCATTATCTGGTCTTGATTCATTGATCTTGATGTAAATGAAATATCCCGGCCCTTTCTTAAAGGCCGGGATATTTCATTTACAGCTTCGCCATCGCGGCGTCAAGGCGCTTCATGGTCTCGTCCTTGCCCAGCAGGTAGGCCATCTCGAACGCGCCGCCCGGGGTGGCCGCGCGGCCGGTGATCGCGATGCGCAGCGGCCAGAGCACGGTGGCGTTCTTCATACCGGACTGCGGAATGGCCTCCATGACCACATCGTGCAGGTTCGTTTCCGTCCAGTCGGTGATGCCCTCCAGAATGGGACGGACGAAGGCCAGCGCAGCCTTGGAGGTCTCCGGCGTGGACTTGCTCTTCTTGTTGGTGAACAGCGCCATGTCCAGCTCGGGCATCTCGGCGAGGAAATCGACCATGCCCGGCAGCTGGGAGAACACCTCGGTGCGGGCCTGCGTCAGCTCGCAGATGCGCCCAAAGTCAAACTTCGCCGGATCAAGCACCTTGGCGAGCCACGGTGCAGCCTTCTCCCTAAACTGCTCGGGTGTAAGCTTGCGGATGTACTCGGCGTTGAACCACTTCATCTTGCCGTAGTCAAAGAAGGACGGGCTCTTGGACAGACCCTCAAGGTCGAAAATCTCCTCCAGCTCCTTGAGCGTGTAGAACTCGCGCTCGCCGCGCGGGCTCCAGCCCAGCAGCACGAGGTAGTTGATGATCGCCTCCACCAGATAGCCCTCGGCCATCAGGTCCTCAAAGGAGGGGTCGCCCTGGCTCTTGGACATCTTGCGCTTGACGATCGCCTTCTTCGGCTCGCCGTTCTCATCGAGCACGACGTTGCCCTTCTCGTCGGTTTCCATCGTGTATACGCCGGTCTTCTTGTCGCGCAGCGTGCCCTCCACCATGACCGGGGTCAGGTGAACGTACAGCGGCGGCGTCCAGCCGAAGGCCTCGTAGAGCAGGTTGTACTTGGGCGCGGAGGAGAGGTACTCGTTGCCGCGCATGACGTGGGTGATGCCCATCAGGTGATCGTCGATGACGTTGGCAAAGTTGTAGGTCGGCAGGCCGTCGGCCTTGATGAGCACGTTGTCATCCAGCGTGTCGCAGTCCACCTCGACGTGGCCATAGATCACGTCATCAAAGCTCGCCTTGCCCTCGGTCGGGATGTTCTGCCGGATGACGTAGGACTCGCCGGCGGCGATGCGCGCCTCGACCTCTTCCTTGGACAGATGCAGGCAGTGCTTGTCGTACTTGAAGGTCTCGCCCTTGGCCTCCGCCTTGGCGCGCTCCTCATCCAGGCGCTCCTTGGTGCAGAAGCAGTAGTACGCGCCGCCCTTTTCGACCAGCTCCTTCGCGTAGGGCAGGTACATGTTCTTGCGCTCGGACTGGACGTACGGGCCGCAGGGGCCGCCGACGTCCGGGCCCTCATCGTGGAGCAGGCCGGCGGTCTTCATGGAGTTGTAGATGACGTCAACGGCGCCCTTCACCTCGCGCTCCTGATCGGTATCCTCGATGCGCAGGATGAACTTGCCGCCGTTGCGGCGGGCCCAGAGATAGGTATACAGCGCGGTGCGCAGGTTGCCCAGGTGCATGTAGCCGGTCGGGCTCGGCGCAAAGCGCGTGCGGACTTCGGTAGACATAGTGATCTCTCTTTCTTTTTTCATCTGGTTTAATCCAGCTTGAAGCTGTCCTTGAGCGTCACGACTCGGTTGAACACGGCCTTTGCGTCGGTGGAGTCCTTGTCCTTGCAGAAGTAGGCGGTGCGCAGGAACTGGAAGCTGTCGCCGGCCTTCGCGCCCGCGAGCCACGGCTCGCCGTAGCCGCTCACGACCTTGAGGGAATCCGGGTTGACCTGACGCAGGAAATCGTCACCCGCGGCGGCCTCCTCGGCATCCTCGTCCTCGCCCGCCTCGGCGGGGGCCTCCTCGGGCTTTTCGTCCAGGATCAGCACATCGTACAGGCGCGCCTCGAACGGCACGTTCTGCTCGGCGCTGACCCAGTGGATGGTGCCCTTGACCTTGCGGTCCGCGCCGGGCATGCCGGACTTGCTGGTCGGATCGACGGTGCAGTAGATGCAGGTCACGTTGCCGGCCTCGTCGATGTCATAGCGCTCGCACTTGATGATGTAGGCGCCCTTGAGGCGGACCTCGCCGTCGGGCTTGAGGCGGAAATACTTCTTGGGCGCGTCGATCATGAAGTCCTCGCGATCGATGTAGATCTCGCGGGTGAGCGGAATCTGATGCGTGCCCATCTCCGGCTTCTTGGGATGGTTCTCGATCTCGCACAGCTCGACCGTGCCCTCCGGGATGTTGGTAAGCACGACCTTGACCGGATCGAGCACCGCCATGGCGCGCGGGGCGACCTCGCCCAGGTCGTTGCGCACGCAGTACTCGAGCAGGCGGTGATCGACGGTGGAGTCCGCCTTTGAAACGCCGATGCGGTCGATGAAATCGCGCACGGCGGCGGAGGTATAGCCGCGGCGGCGCATGCCGGCCAGCGTGGGCATGCGCGGATCGTCCCAGCCCGCGACGTGATGCTCCTCGACCAGCTTGCGCAGCTTGCGCTTGCTCATGACCGTGTTGGTCAGGTTGAGACGCGCGAACTCGATCTGGCGGGGCTTCTGCTCAAAGCCGCACACGTTGACGACCCAGTCGTAGAGCGGGCGGTGAATCTCGTACTCCAGCGAGCACAGGGAGTGGGTCACGCCCTCAAGCGCGTCGCCGATGGGGTGGGCGAAGTCGTACATCGGGTAGATGCACCACTTGTCGCCGGTGCGGTGATGCGTGGCGTACTTGATGCGGTAGATGGCCGGGTCGCGCAGGTTGATGTTCGGGGAGGCCATGTCGATCTTCGCGCGCAGGGTGCGGGAGCCCTCCGGGAACTCGCCGTTCTTCATGCGCAGGAAGAGATCCATGTTCTCCTCGGGCGTGCGGTCGCGGTAGGGCGAGTTTTTGCCCGGCTCCTTGAGGGTGCCGCGATAGGCGCGCATCTCCTCCTTGGTCAGGTCGTCCACGTAGGCCAGGCCGCGGCGGATCAGATCGCACGCGTATTCGAAGATCTGGTCGTACTGCTCGCTGGCATAGTACACGGCGCCGTATTCAAAGCCGAGCCAGTGGATGTCGTCCTTGATGGCCTCGACAAATTCTTCCTTTTCCTTGTTGGGGTTGGTATCGTCAAAGCGCAGGTTGCAGACGCCGCCGAATTTTTCCGCGGTGGCAAAGTCCACGGTAAGCGCCTTCACATGGCCGATATGCAGGTAGCCGTTGGGCTCCGGCGGGAAACGGGTCTGGACGCGGCCGCCGTTTTTGCCCTCGGCCAGGTCCGCCTTGATCGCTTCCCAGATAAAATTGCTTTTCTCTTTGATTTCTTCCGCCATGGGAATCCCTCCTCAGAATACAGGGTGGGTATGGTAATCCCTAGTATCCATAATAAGACAGTATACTATACCGGGAAGTGAGAAGCAAGCCCCGGTCAAAAATATTGTTCCCATATGGAGTTTTCCGGTTATTTTTCCCCGCGGTCGCGCCCAAAACGAGGGCTAAATTGGCTTACTTGTGAAAAATTGCGCGAAAGGTGTTTCTTTTTGACAGGGAGATGTGCTATAATGAGACGGTTGCATATACTCAACAATTTTCCATTCCATTCATCAGGATAAGGAGGACAAACAATATGCAGTATTCCCGTGAAGTGGAAGAAATGATCTGCGTTGCCAAGGGCCCGAATCATGGCCCGGCGCCCATCCCGGAAGAGGGCAAGTGGGTGCAGGCGAAGGAGATCAAGGACATCTCCGGCTACACCCATGGTATCGGCTGGTGCGCGCCGCAGCAGGGCGCCTGCAAGCTGTCCCTGAATGTCAAGAACGGCGTCATCGAGGAGGCCCTGGTGGAGACCATCGGCTGCTCCGGCATGACCCATTCCGCCGCGATGGCGTCTGAGATTCTGCCGGGCAAGACCATCCTGGAGGCCCTGAACACCGACCTCGTGTGCGACGCGATCAACACCGCCATGCGCGAGCTGTTCCTGCAGATCGTCTACGGCCGCACCCAGTCCGCGTTCTCTGACGACGGCCTGCGCATCGGCGCGGGTCTGGAGGACCTGGGCAAGGGCCTGCGCTCCATGGTCGGCACCATGTACGGCACCAAGGCCAAGGGCACCCGTTACCTGGAGATGACCGAGGGCTACGTGCTCAAGATGGCGCTTGACAAGGACGATCAGGTCTGCGGCTATCAGTTCCTGTCCCTGGGCAAGATGATGGACGCGATCAAGAAGGGCATGGCTCCGAACGAGGCGTACGAGAAGAACATCGGCACCTATGGCCGCTTCAAGGCCGAGGATGGCGCCGTCAAGTGGATCGATCCGCGCAACGAGTAATAAAAAGGAGGCGTACGTAAAATGGCTCTGTTTGAAAACTATGAAGGTCGTATGCCCCAGCTCCAGCCGGTTCTGGAGAAGTACGGCTTCGCGAACTTTGACGAGGTCAAGGCTTACACCAATTCCATGGGCGTGGATGCTTACGGCATCGTCGAGAGCACCCAGCCGATCTGCTTTGAGAACGTGAAGTGGGCCTACGAGCTGGGCGCCGCCATCGCGATGAAGAAGAACGCCGAGACCGCCGCCAAGGCCGCCGAGTACATCGGCGAGGCGCTGCAGGCCTTCTGCATCCCGGGCTCCGTTGCGGATCAGCGTCAGGTCGGCTACGGCCACGGCAACCTGGGCGCGATGCTGCTGGACGAGAAGACTGAGTGCTTCGCGTTCCTGGCCGGCCACGAGTCCTTCGCCGCGGCTGAGGGCGCCATCAAGATCGCGCTCAACGCCAACAAGGTCCGCAAGAACCCGCTGCGCGTCATCCTGTGCGGCCTGGGCAAGGACGCTGCGATGATCATCTCCCGCATCAACGGCTTCACCTATGTGCAGACCAAGTATGATTACCTCTCTGCCGACGTCAAGGAAGACCATGCGCTGACCATCGTCAGCCGCACCCCGTATTCCACCGGCGACCGCGCGAAGGTCAACTGCTACGGCGCTGACGACGTCCGCGAGGGCGTGGCCATCATGTGGCACGAGAATGCCGACGTGTCCATCACCGGCAACTCCACCAACCCGACCCGCTTCCAGCACCCGGTTGCCGGCACCTACAAGAAGGAGCGCATCGAGGCTGGCAAGAAGTACTTCTCCGTCGCTTCCGGCGGCGGCACCGGCCGTACCCTGCATCCGGACAACATGGCGGCCGGCCCGGCGTCCTACGGCCTGACCGACACCATGGGCCGCATGCACGGCGACGCCCAGTTCGCGGGCAGCTCCTCCGTCCCGGCGCACGTTGAGATGATGGGCTTCCTGGGCGCGGGCAACAATCCGATGGTTGGCATGACCGTCGCGGTGGCCGTTGCGGTGGCGCAGGCGCTGAAGAAGTAAGGAATAGCAGGAAAAACCAGCGAAGACTTACGCCCAAAGCTATAAATAGCTAAGGATATAAAGGTAGACACATCATTTGGGATTTGCTCCTGATGATGGGTCTACCTTTTTTGTTTAGCTAAGGAGTGATGGGCGTGCGCAAAATCAAGATGAATTGTCAGAAATCAATCACATTTGAAGAAGGCTGCAATCTCTATCTTCAAAACTGCAAGGAGAGAAATCTCAGGGAGGACACAATCCGGCATTACCGACAGAGCTATCTTCGGTTTTACAAGTACTTTGATCGCACCATGCCGCTGAGAGAAATGACTTTGCAGAAGTACAACGGATTCGTGCTGCATCTGAGAGAAGAAATCAGCAACGATGTCAGCATCAACTCTTACCTGCGTGACTTGATTGCGACGCTTCACTTTCTTATGGACGAGGGACATGTGGAGCCGTTCAAGGTGAGGGCGATAAAAGTCGACAGATGGGCGGTTGAAACATATACCGACGATGAATTGCGCACGCTGCTCAAGAAGCCGTCAATAAAAACCTGCACGTTCATGGAATATCAGAGTTGGATGATGACCACATTTCTTTTCAGCACGGGAGTCAGACAGCGGAGCCTGATTTTCATTCAGATAAAGGATGTCGATTTCGACAATAATGTGGTGACAATCCGCGTCACGAAGAATCGAAAACCGCTGATTATTCCGATGAACTCAACGCTTGCTGCACATCTGAGAGAGTACTTGCGGCATCGACAGCAGAAAAGCACGGAAGATTATCTGTTCTGTAATGTCTATGGTGACCAGCTCTGCAAGTCGACCAGCTACAAGATGCTGTACGATTACAATAAGAGCCGCGGCGTTGAGAAGACAGGAATACACCGATATCGCCATACATTTGCGAAGCAATGGATTCTCAGCGGTGGAAACGTTGTAACATTGTCGCGGATACTGGGGCATAGTAATTTGAGCATCACGCAGAACTACATCAATCTGCTGGTTACTGACTTGGCAAAGCAGGTTGAAGAGATTAGGGTGTGTTTCTAAAGTAGAATCAATGACAGTTAGCAAATAAAACTTGCAA
>CAMFCQ010000056.1 GCA_945948915.1 uncultured Clostridia bacterium
ACCGCGCGCAGGCACGTGCGGTCGGATTCGTCGCGGATATCGTAGATGCCGCCGAGCTGCACCTTCTTTTCCTCGCTGAGCTTGAGGATTTTCTCGAGCATCGCGGCCTTGGGCACCTGATACGGCACCTCGGTGATGACGATGATCTTTCGGCCCGCCGTACCGTCCTCGATGTGCACCTTTGCGCGCAGGGTCAGCTTGCCGCGGCCCGTCTCGTACGCGCGCCGGATCTCCTCGTTGTCAATCAGGCAGCCGCCGGTCGGAAAGTCCGGCGCGGGCAGCACCTTCATGATCTCCTCAAGGCTTGCGTCCGGCTTGTCCATCAGCAGGATCGCCGCGTCGATCGCCTCGCGCAGGTTATGCGGCGGGATGTTCGTCGCCAGGCCGACTGCGATTCCGGACGCGCCGTTGACCAGCAGGTTCGGGTAGCGCGCGGGCAGCATGTCCGGCTCCTTGAGGGAGTCGTCAAAGTTGAAGCTGAAGGGCACGGTATCCTTGTCGATATCGCGCAGCATCTCCAGCGCCAGGGGCGCCATGCGCGCCTCCGTGTATCGCATCGCCGCTGCACTGTCGCCGTCAATGGAGCCGAAGTTGCCGTGGCCGTCCACCAGCACGCCGCGCAGGCTGTAGGGCTGCGCCATGCGCACCATCGCGTCGTAGACGGAGCTGTCGCCGTGCGGATGATACTTGCCCAGGCAGTCGCCGACGATGCGCGCGCACTTCTTGTGTGGCTTGTCCGGCGTGATGCCCAGCTCATTGAGCGTGAAGAGAATGCGGCGCTGCACGGGCTTGAGGCCGTCCTCCACGCGCGGAAGCGCGCGCTCAAGGATGACATGCTCCGCGTACGGGATCATGGATATGTGCATGACCTCTTCCATGGGCCGCTGGATGATCTCGTGCTGCGGCTTGCTCTCCGTCGTCTCCGGGGTCTTTTTGCGTGCCATTTACTTTCTGTCCTTCCCTTCCTGCGCGAGGAACGTGTCCACCTTGTTGAAGTCTGCGTAGGTCGTGATGTAATCGCGCCGCGGCTCCACCTTGTCGCCCATCAGCAGCGTGACCAGGCGTTCGGCCTCGGCCACGTCCTCCAGCGTCACCTGCATGAGTTGACGGTTTTCCGGGTTCATGGTCGTCTCCCAGAGCTGGGCGGGATCCATCTCGCCCAGGCCCTTGTAGCGCTGGATTGTGTAGCCGCGCCCGACGGAGGCCGTGACCTTGGTCAGCTCCTTGTCGTCATAGGCGTAGACGATCTTGTCGCCCTTGGCCACGCGGTACAGCGGCGGCATGCCGATGTACACATGGCCCTCGGTGATCAGCGGGCGCATGTACCGGTAGAAGAACGTGAGCAGGATCGCGCGGATGTGTGCACCGTCCTGATCGGCGTCTGAAAGGATGATGACCTTGTAGTACTTGAGCGTCTTGATATCGAAATCCTCGCCGATGCCGGTGCCCAGCGCCGTGATGATGGAGCGGAACTCCTCATTGGCCAGCACCTGATCGATGCGCTTCTTCTCCACGTTAAGCGGCTTGCCGCGAATCGGCAGGATCGCTTGGAAGCGGCGGTCGCGGCCCTGCTTGGCGCTGCCGCCTGCAGAATCGCCCTCGACGATGAACATCTCATTGAGCTCCGGCTTCTTGCCGGTGCAGCTGGAGAGCTTGCCCACCAGCGGTGCGGCCTCCAGCTGGTTCTTCGCGCGGGCGACCTCCTTGGCCTTGCGCGCGGCCTCGCGCACCTTGCTGGCGCGCACAGCCTTCTCCACGATGCTGCCCGCGACATCCTGATTCTTGAGGTTCTCCAGATATTCGGTCATGCGCGCATAGACAAATGCCTCGACTGCCGGGCGAACCTCGGTATTGCCCAGCTTGCCCTTGGTCTGCCCCTCGAACTGCGGATTGCGCACAAAGGTCAGCAGCACCGCCGTGATGCCCTCGCGGTAGTCCTCGCCCATGAGGTTGTTGTCCTTTTCCTTGAGCGCGCCGATGCGCCGGGCATAGTCGTTGAGCGCGCGTGTGAAGCCCGCCTTGAAGCCCATCTCATGCGTGCCGCCCTCGGCCGTCGGGATGTTGTTGACGTAGGAGAAGATGCTCTCGGAATAGTCGTCCGTGTGCTGGATGGCCAGGCAGATGCGCACATCCTCCTGCATGCCCTCCAGCATGATGATGTTCTCGTACACCGGCGTCTTGTCGCGGTTGAGATACTTCACATAGTCCGTCAGGCCGCCCTCGTACAGAAAGACGTGCTGCTGCTTTTCCGGATCCTTCTCGCGCTCGTCGATGAACGTGATCTCCAGGCCGCGGTTCAGGTACGCCAGCTCGCGCAGGCGGCGGCGCACCGTATCGGAATTGAACCTCGTCTCCTCAAAGACCGTGTCGTCCGGCAGGAACGTGACGCGCGTGCCGTGGCGCCTGGTTGCGCTCACGCGCTCGAGCGCCGTCACCGGGCGTCCGGAGGCGATCTTTTTCTCTTTGGGATCGTAATTGCTCTCAAAGCGCATGCGGTAATGGCCGCCGCCGGTGCAGCTGTCCACAACCAGCCATTTGGAGAGCGCGTTGACCACCGACGCGCCCACGCCGTGCAGGCCGCCGGAGTAATTGTAGTTCTGGTGATCAAACTTTCCGCCGGCATGCAGCTTGGTGTAGATCATTTCCACGCCCGTGATGCCCAGCTCCGGATGAATGTCCACCGGCACGCCGCGTCCGTCGTCCTCGACAGAGGCGCTGCCGTCCTTGTGCAGCTCCACACGGACGCTCCTGGCATAGCCGTTGGCCACCTCGTCGATCGCGTTGTCCACGATCTCCCAGAGCAGGTGGTGCAGGCCTCGGGCGCCCGTCGAACCGATGTACATGCCCGGACGCATCCGAACCGCATCGAGTCCCTCAAGCACCTTGAGCATGCTGGCGGAATATGTCTTTGCCATGAAAAGAACCTCCCTTGTGATGTTGCAGCCTCTTATTGTATCAGATTCACGCGTAATTTGCAATCATTGGAAACTGCTCGTTTTTCCGGCGCACTTTGAGGATAAAATGTGCAGCCAGGCCGCAGACTAGACGCATAAACGTAACAGAAAGCGAGGTCTTTCCATGTCCATCGGCATGATCCTTCTGCTCGTGCTGGGCCTTCTGATCCTCTTTGGCGTGCTCCAGCGGGTGCTCGACCGCATGGCGCTCACCGACCGGCAGGCGCTTGTGTGCGTCGCAGCCATCTTCATCGGCGGATGGCTCCCGAGCATTCCTCTGGGGCTCGTCAAGCTGAACATCGGCGGCGCGCTTATCCCCTTCATTGTATGCGTCTATCTGCTGCTGCACGCCGGCACCGCCAAGGAGCGCGTGCGAGCGCTGGTAGCCTCCGTGCTCACGGCAGCGGCCATCTATGCGCTGAACCTGCTGATCCCGTCCGATCCGCTCGCCATGCCCATGCTCGATCCGATGATTCTCAGCGGCATTGCTGGCGGCATCATCGCCTGGCTGCTGGGCCGCTCGCGCAGAAGCGCGTTCATCGCGGGCGTGCTGGGCGTCATCATTGCGGACATCGTCAGCGGCGTGTCACTGTGGCTGCGGGGCATCGACCAGACGCTGCATCTTGGCGGCGCCGGCGCGCTCGACGCGGTGGTGATCGCAGGCATCACCGGCGTGCTGATGTGCGAGCTGGTCGGCGAGATCATCGAGCGCATTGCGACAGGCCGCGCCCATGCGCCGCACGAGGACGGCGCCATTCAGGGAGGACACCGCGCATGAAAAGCAAGCTCTTGTGTCTGCTGCTCGCTTTTATGCTCCTTGCGCCCGCCGCGTTGGCCGAGGATGACCTGGACGACAGCACCGTCTTCACCGTGACCGATGAAAGCGGCAGCGCGCTCTTTGCCATCTCCCACGCTGTGAACGTCGGCGACGAGTACATCAGCCGGGACAACGCGCTCTACCGCATCGAACAGGTCAGCGGCACGACGGCCACAGCCAGGCGCATCGGCGAGGAAACCATGCCGGACGTCTCCTGGCTGGACGCGGGCGAGGCACAGGCCGTCTTCCTGCAGGCGGGCAGCACGGTTCCGGCTGCGTCTGGCAGCACGGACAGTCAAAAGCTCATCGCCATGTACGTCACCCACAGCGACGAGAGCTACGTCCCCTCCGACGGCACGCAGAGCATCGACGGGCAGGGCGGCATCTACGACGTGGCGCGCCAGTTCCGCGACGCGCTGCAGGCCAAGGGAATCGACGTGATTCTGGACGAATCCACCCACCTTCCGCACGACTCCGGCGCGTACCGGCGCAGCCGCCGCACTGCGGAGCGCCTGCTTCAAAACCGCCCAGACGCGATCATCGACATCCACCGCGACGGCATCCCCAACGCGGAGGAATACGTCGCCACCATCGACGGTGAAAACGCTTCGCAGGTTCGCCTACTGGTGGGCCGCAGCAACCAGAACAGCGAGGTCAACCGCGCGTTCGCCAAGGAACTCAAGGCCGTCGCGGACAAAAAATACCCCGGTTTGGTGAAGGACATCTTCATCGGCAAGGGCAATTACAACCAGGATCTCTCGCCCAACGCCATTCTGTTGGAGTTCGGCACGCACACCATCAGCAAGGAGCGCGTGCTCAACTCCACCGACGTGATGGCCGACGTGGTCTCCACCACGCTCTACGGCACGCAGACCGGCAGCGCCAGGAGCACAAAGAGCGACTCGGCTGAAAAGGCGTCGGCTTCGGCGAAAAACAAGGGCTCCATGTCCGGCATCGCCTGGCTGGCAGTGATTGTGGTGGTGGGTGTCATCCTCTTTGCGCTCGTGCAGACCGGCGGCGGCAAGGCCATGGGCACCAAGATCGGGCGCAATCTGCGCGAGATGACCGGCGGCCTCGTCGGCAAAAAGAAGGATGAGGACGCCGGCTGACAAAATCACAATTCTGAAACACCGCAGCAACAGGATATTCACACGGGACCGCTAGGCTGATAGAAGCCAGGCCCCGTGTTTTCATGCCGCTTTCTCTAAAAAGCTTGACTTTGCGAATGAATTTGTAGATAATAAGTTGGGTTAATTTGAAAAAGAGGTGTCACGAAAGCATGTCCCAGCGCATCGCCGGCGTCTTCCCCGGCTCCCTCGCCGCGCGCAGCGGCATCAAATCCGGAGAAACGCTGATCTCCATCAACCGCACGCCGGTGCTGGATCTGGTGGATTACCAGTTTCTGACCGCGCGTCCCTCTCTGGAGATCCTTCTTGAAGATGAAGCCGGCGCGCAGCGCACGGTGCATATTCACAAGCATACGGAGGATTCTCTCGGGCTGACGCTCGAGTCCTCGCTGATGAGCTGCCCGAAGACCTGCGCGAACCACTGCATGTTCTGCTTCATCGAGCAGATGCCGCCGGGCATGCGCCCGAGCCTGTATGTGCGCGACGACGACTGGCGGCTGTCGCTGATGGCCGGCAACTTTGTGACGCTGACCAACCTGCCCAAGGCCGAAATGGACCGCATGATCGAGCGCAAGGCAAGCCCGATCTACGTCTCCGTGCAGACGACCAACGGCGAGCTGCGCAAAAAGATGCTCTCCCACATCCATGCAGACCGGATCATGGAGCATCTCACGCGCTTCGCGGACAACGGCATGAGCTTCCACTGCCAGGTGGTGCTCTGCCCGGAGATCAACGACGGCCCGGAGCTGGACAGAACGCTTTCCGACCTCGCCTCCCTCGCGCCGCACGCGCTGACAGTGGCGCTGGTGCCTGTGGGTCTGACCCGCTATCGCGAGCATCTCTATCCGCTGCGCCCCTATACAAAGGAAGAGGCGCTCACCGTGGTCGCGCAGGCGGAGGCCTTCCAGCAGGAGATGCTCAAGCGCCACGGCACGCGCTTCGTCTTCCCGTCCGACGAGTTTTACCAGATCGCCGGGCTTGAGATTCCCGAGGCGGAAACCTATGAGGACTTCCCGCAGTTTGAGAACGGCGTGGGCCTTCTGGCCCGTCTGCGGGACGAGTTCAGGGAAGCCTACCGCCTGGCGCAGCGCCTTGACCCTGACGGCGAGGAGATCGTTCCCCGCCGCGTCGTTATGGCGACGGGCACATCCGTCGCGCCGTTCATGCAGGCGCTCCTTGACGAATGCCCCATCCACGGCGTGCAGATCGCCATTCACCCCATCGTCAACCGCTTCTTCGGCGAAACGGTCACCGTCTCCGGCCTGATCACCGGTCAGGACCTGGTCGCCCAGCTCAAGGGTGTGGAAGCGGATGAAATACTCATCACCGAAAGCATGCTTCGCGAGGGAGAGGATATCTTCCTTGACGACATGACGCTGCAAGAGGCGCAGGACAGCCTCGGCATCCGCATTCATCCCGTCCCGGACGACGGCGCGGATCTGCTCGACGCCCTGCGCGGAACGGAGGAATAAGCACATGGCAAAGCCCCTTGTCGCCGTCGTCGGCCGCCCGAACGTCGGCAAATCGACCTTCTTCAACAAGATCGCCAAGAAGCGCATCTCCATCGTGGAGGATACGCCCGGCGTCACCCGCGACCGCATCTACGCGGACTGCGAATGGCTCAACCATAAGTTCACGCTGATTGACACCGGCGGCATCGAGCCGCGTACCGACGACATCATGCTGCGGCAGATGCGCCGTCAGGCGGAGATCGCCATTGAGACCTGCGACGTGATCCTCTTCTTCACCGATGGCCGCACCGGCATGACCGCAGACGACGAGGAAGTTGCGAACATGCTGCGCAAGAGCCATAAGCCCGTCATCCTGGTGGTCAACAAGGTGGACAACGTCAGCATGAACGACGTGGTCTACGAGTTCTACAACCTCGGCCTGGGCGACCCATTCCCGATCTCTTCCGTCAACCTGATGGGCCTGGGCGACCTGCTCGACGAGATGGTCAGGCACTTCCCCGAGGGCAGCGACGAGATCGAGGAAGAGGAGCACACCATCCAGATCGCCGTCGTCGGCCGCCCGAACGTGGGCAAGAGCAGCCTGGTCAACAAGATTCTCGGCCAGGAGCGCTCCATGGTCTCCGATATCGCCGGCACCACGCGCGACGCGATCGACACTGCATTCACCCGCGACGGCCAGCGCTACAACATCATCGACACCGCCGGCATCCGCCGCAAGCGCGCCATCGAGGAGGAGTCCATCGAACGCTACTCCATCGTGCGTGCGCTGACCGCCGTGCGCCGCTGCGATGTCGCGCTGATCGTCATCAACGCCGAGGACGGCGTGACCGAGCAGGATACCAAGGTCGCCGGCTATGTGCACGAGGAAGGCAAAGCCGCTATCATCGTCGTCAACAAGTGGGACGCGGTGGAAAAGGACACCAACACCATGGAAACCTACCGCAAGAAGGTTGTCGAGGATCTCAAGTTCATGGACTATGCGCCTGTGGTCTTCATCTCCGCGCTGACCGGTCAGCGCGTGCCGAAGGTTCTGGAGACGGTCAAGTCCGTCTACGAGCAGACCTCCCGCCGTATCACGACCGGCCTGCTCAACGACGTCCTCGCCGACGCGACCGCCGCGCTGCAGCCTCCGTTCACTGCCGGCAGGCATCTGAAGATCTACTACGCGACGCAGCAGAGCGTCTGTCCTCCGACCTTCGTCTTCTTCGTCAACGATGAAAAGCTGATGCACTTCGCCTATCAGCGCTATCTGGAAAACCAATTCCGCAAGGCCTTCGGCTTTGAGGGGACGCCGCTCAAGTTCATCCTGCGCCAGAAGACTCAAAAGGAGGAATAATTCCTTATGATTATGACCAGCAATCTCATCGCCGTCGTCATCGTCATCGTTGCCGGCTATCTGCTGGGCAGCATCTCCACCGGCGTCGTGCTGTCCAGGGCCTTTGCCAAGACCGATATCCGCTCTCAGGGCAGCGGCAACGCCGGCACCACCAACATGCTGCGCGTTCTGGGCCGCAAAATGGCGCTGCTCACGTTCATCGGCGACATGCTCAAGGGCATCATTGCCGTGTTCATCGGCAAGTGGCTGATCGGCGGCGAGCTGGGCGGTCTGCTCGGCGTGGTCGGGGCGGTGCTCGGCCATTATTACCCGCTGTACTTCGGCTTCAAGGGCGGCAAGGGCATTGCGACCAGCTTTGGCAGCCTGCTGTTCGTCTTCCCGGTTCAGGCGCTGCTGGCCTTCGCTGTGTTCCTGATCCTGGTGGCGATCACGCATTACGTCTCGGTCGGCTCCGTCGCCGCCGCAATCACGCTGCCGCTGCTGATCATCATCACTCGTTTTAATGAGCCGGTGCTCTGGATCATCACCGTCTGCATCGGTGCCTCGGTCATCTGGCGTCACCGGGCCAACATCAAGCGCCTGATGAACCACACGGAGAACAAGCTCGACTTCAGCACCCTCAAGGGCAAGAAGAAGTAAGAAACGCGCAAAGGGCCTGCCCCACTCGGAGCAGGCCCTTTCTATGTATCGTCACATCGGCGTTTCTTCCTGCGTGCCGTTTGCGCCGCCGTTTCCCGTTCGCCGTCTGGTGGGCAGGCAGATGACCTGGCCGGTGACAAAGTCGCTGGGCAGCAGGTTCGGGTTGAGCCGCAGCATCTGCTCCACCGTCGTGCCATTGAGCTCGGCGATCTCCTCCAGTGTGTCGCCTTCCTGAATGCGGTAGACCGGGCCGCCGTTTTCACACAGGCCGCGGTCGCCTCCCGGCGGCACACAGAGCACATCGCCCGGGCGCAGCGCTGTCAGGCGGATGTCCTCGTTGTACTCCCGCAGCGCGCGCAGCGATACATTGGACGCAAGCATCACGTCCACCACGCTCTGCCCCGGCTGCACGGTATACGCTGAGGAGCCCACCGGGCAGGAACGTCCCTCGCCCGTCGGGATACACAGGATATCGCCCACCAGCAGCCTGCCTGCGGCAATCGACGGGTTGGCGTTCATCAGCGCGCGCACGCTCACACCAAACTTCCTGGCAATCAGATAGAAGCTGTCACCCCGCTGCACCCGATAGCTTTGGCTGCCGGTCGGGCAGTTGCTGTCCATGGCATCCAGCGCCGGCTGGTTGATGAGGTCCTCGCCATTCATGCCCTGCATGCCGTTTTGATTGGTGATCTCCATAAAGAACAGCCCCTTTCGACGTTTCTTGTGCATCCTATGCGTCAAAGGGGCTGCTTGTGCTATGAGAATGTGGTTTCTGTGATTAAACGAGCGGATTGCCCTCGCTGTCAAAGAGCGGGAGCTTCTCCAGATAGATGAGGTCCTCACGCGCCTGCGCGTCGCCCTCGGCCAGAATCGCCATGCGGCCGCAGATTTCGCCGCCGGCCTTGGCAACCAGCTCCTCCAGGGCGCGCAGGGACTCGCCGGTGGAGATCACGTCGTCCACGATCAGGATCCTCTTGCCCTGCATGAGCCTGGCATCCTCGCCGTCCAGGTACAGCTTCTGCACGTGATCGGTGGTGATGGAGCGCACCTCCACGCTGAACAGATCCTTCATATAGAGCTTGGCGCCCTTGCGCGCAAGGAGCCACTTCTTCGCGCCGATCTGGCGGGCCATCTCATAGGCCAGCGGAATGCCCTTGCTCTCCGCGGTGATGATGTAGTCAAATTCCGGCGCCTTCTTGAGCAGCTCGCCCGCGCAGGCCACGGTCAGCTCACAGTCGCCGAAGATGACGAAGCCGGCGATGCAGAGCTTGTCGTTCAGCGGGCAGATGGGCAGGTCGCGCTCGCAGCCCGCGATGGTCATATGATAATGCGTCTTCAAGATGATTTCCTTCTTTCGTCAGCAGCACAGGAAGAGGCTGCCTTGTTTTGTTTTTATTATGGCACCGATTGGCATTCTTGTCAACGAAAAGAAAAGAGTCAGGCTGTACCGACCGCAGGTCTGTTTGATTGGCCACAGAAGATTCACAGGACTTTGCGGGCCGTCCGTCGGTTTTCCCCGGCTGTCCTTTAACATTTCTTATTCTTTTTCCAAATTTGTCTGTCAGCCTTGACGCTCCCGTTCTTTCGTGATAAGATATCCACCATGACGCACTAAATATTGTACCGTTTTTTCGTGTATCGTACTAGATATAGTGGATAAACCACCAGCCTTCCACAAGAATCAGCCAAGGAGGACGCTCATGTACATCATCAAAAAAGACGGAACCAAAGAGCCGTTCAATGTCAAAAAGGTTGTCTCCGCAGTCAACAAGAGCGCCGAACGCGTTCTGTACACCTTCTCGCAGGAAGAACTGGATTTCATCTGCCGATTTGTCACTGAAAAGTGTGAAGCGATCGGTGCCGAGGGCGTGCGCATTGCCCAGATGCACCATATCGTCGAGGGCGCGCTGGATGCGATCAACCCGCAGGTGGCCAAGTCCTACCGGGATTACCGCAATTACAAGACCGATTTCGTGCAGATGCTCGATACAGTCTACAAGAAGTCCCAGTCGATCATGTACATCGGCGACAAGGAAAACTCGAACGCGGACAGCGCGTTGGTTTCCACGCGCCGCAGCCTGATCTTCAATCAGCTCAACAAGCAGCTCTATCAGAAATTCTTCCTCAACGTCGAGGAGCTTCAGGCGCAGCGCGACGGCTACATCTACATCCACGACATGTCCGCCCGCCGCGACACCATGAACTGCTGTCTCTTTGATGTCGGCGCGGTGCTCAGGGGCGGCTTTGAGATGGGCAACCTCTGGTACAACGAGCCCAAGACGCTGAACGTCGCCTTTGACGTCATCGGCGACATCGTGCTCTCCGCAGCCAGCCAGCAGTACGGCGGCTTTACCGTTTCCTGTGTGGATCAGCTGCTCGATCCGTACGCTGAGCGCAGCTACGTCCTGTTCCTGGATCGCTACCGCTCGCTGGGCCTCTCCGACGAGCGCGCGCATGAGGAAGCCATGAAGGACATCGTCAACGACTTTGAGCAGGGCTTCCAGGGCTGGGAGTACAAATTCAACACCGTCGCTTCCAGCCGCGGCGACTATCCGTTCATCACCATGACGCTGGGCCTGGGGCAGACGCGCATGGCCAGGCTGGCCAGCAAGCTGTTTCTCAAGGTGCACGCCGGCGGTCAGGGCAAGAAGGGCAACAAAAAGCCCGTCCTCTTCCCCAAGCTCGTCTTCCTCTACGATGAGAACCTGCACGGCCCGGGCAAGCCGCTTGAGGACGTATTTGAAGCCGGCATCGAATGCTCCAGCAAGACGATGTATCCCGACTGGCTCAGCCTCACCGGCGAGGGCTACGTCGCCTCGATCTACAAGAAATACGGCCAGGTCATCAGCCCGATGGGCTGCCGTGCTTTCCTTTCCCCGTGGTTTGAGCGCGGCGGCATGGAGCCGGCGGACGAAAACGACAAGCCGGTGTTCGTGGGCCGGTTCAACATCGGCGCCGTCTCGCTGCACCTTCCGCTGATCCTGGCCAAGGCGCGCCGCGAGAACCGCGATTTCTACGAGGTGTTGGACTACTACCTCGAGCTGATCCGCAAGCTGCATATCCGTACCTACGCCTATCTGGGTGAGATGCGCGCGAGCACCAACCCGCTGGCCTACTGCGAGGGCGGCTTCTACGGCGGGCATCTGGGCCTGTACGACAAGATCAAGCCGCTGCTCAAGACGGCGACCGCTTCCTTCGGCTATACCGCGCTCAACGAGCTGCAGGAGCTCTACAACGGCAAGAGCATCTATGAGGACGGTCAGTTTGCCCTGGAGGTCATGCAGCACATCAACGAGAAGATCAATCAGTTCAAGAAGGAAGACGGCAACCTCTACGCCATCTACGGCACCCCGGCGGAGAGCCTGTGCGGCCTGCAAATCGAGCAGTTCCGCAAGCTCTACGGCATCGTGGAAAACGTCTCCGATCGTCCGTACGTCTCCAATTCGTTCCATTGCCATGTGACCGAGGACATCACGCCGATTGAGAAGCAGAACAGCGAAAAGCGCTTCTGGGATCTCTCCAACGGCGGCAAGATCCAGTATGTCCGCTATCCGATCGGCTACAACAAGGAGGCCATCCGTACGCTGGTTCGCCGCGCGATGAAGCTGGGTTTCTACGAGGGTGTGAACCTCTCGCTGGCCTACTGCGACGACTGCGGCCATCAGGAGCTGGAGATGGACGTGTGTCCCAAGTGCGGCAGCAAAAATCTGACCAAGATCGACCGGATGAACGGCTATCTCTCCTACTCCCGCGTGCACGGTGAAAGCCGCTTGAACGACGCGAAGATGGCGGAGATTGCCGAGAGAAAGAGTATGTAACCATGAATTACCACAACATCACCGTAGACGATATGCTCAACGGCGACGGCTTGCGCACCGTGCTCTGGGTTGCCGGCTGCGATCACCGCTGTCCCGGCTGCCAGAATCCCCAGACCTGGGCAAAAGACGGCGGCATTCCCTTTGACGAAGCTGCCAAGGCCGAGCTGTTTGAGGCGCTCTCTCGCGACTACATGAACGGCATCACCTTCTCCGGCGGCGACCCGCTTTTTCGCAGCAACCGTGAAACCGTCGGCGCGCTGATCGCAGAGATCCGCGAAAAGCTGCCCGAGAAGACCATCTGGCTCTATACCGGCAGCCTGTTTGAGGACATCAAATCCCTGCCCTTCATCCCGATGATTGATGTGATTGTTGACGGCCCATACATTCAGGCGCTGCGCGACACGCTGCTGCACTGGAAGGGCAGCAAGAACCAGCGCGTCATCGACGTCAAACGCACGCTTGCCGAGGGAAAAATCGTCCTCTGGGCGTAATCAACGGAGGAAAAACCATGCTTCGCATCGCAAAATTTGAAAAGGTCTCGCCGCAGCGCTTCGTAAATGACTGGATCAGCACCTTCCCGCAGCAGACCATTGAGCAGGCCGTGATAGCCTATGAGCACATTCAGCTGCCCCGCCGGGCAACCAGCGGCTCCGCAGGCTATGACTTCTTTGCTCCGGTGGGCTTTGAGCTGCCTGCCGGCGGCAGCATCAAGATTCCTACCGGCGTGCGTGCCATCATCGAGGACGGCTGGGTGCTGACGCTCTATCCGCGCAGCGGACTGGGCTTCAAGTTCCGCTTCCAGCTGGACAACACTGTCGGCGTGATCGACAGCGACTATGCGCATTCCGACAACGAGGGCCACATCTTCATGCGCATGACCAACGACAGCCGCGAAGGCAAGGGGCTGCGCGTGCCCGTCGGCACTGCGTTTGCACAGGGCGTCTTCCTGCCCTACGGCATCACCGTGGACGACGACGTACAGACCGTCCGCAACGGCGGTCTCGGCTCCACGACCAGAGTCTGAATCTCAAGCGGGCATCAGCCCGCTTTTTTCAAAGGAGTGTTTCCATGTCGTTTGCTTCGATCGACTACCCCGTTGACAAAGCCAGACGCTACGATCTGCTTCTTGAGCAGGTGCGGGCGCTGACGGACGGGATCACGCATCCCATAGCCAATCTGGCCAACACCGCCGCGCTGCTCTGGCAGGGCCTGCCCGATATCAACTGGTGCGGCTTTTACCTGATGGATGGCGGCGCACTCATGCTTGGACCGTTCTGCGGTCTGCCCGCGTGCATCCAGATCCCGCTTGGCCGCGGCGTATGCGGAACAGCCGCACAGAAGGATGAAATCCAGCTCGTGCACGATGTGCATGTCTTTCCCGGGCACATCGCCTGCGACAGCGCATCCAATGCCGAGATTGTTATCCCGATTCATGCCGGCGGCCGTGTGGTCGGCGTGCTGGATATCGACAGCCCTACCGTCGGTCGGTTCGATGAAACAGACCGAGAGTTTCTCCGCCTGCTCGTCCAGCGGCTTGAAGCCCGCTGCGATTTTTCCCATACGAGCTATTCGCTTTGATACGCAAAAGAGCGCCGGACTCAGTTCCAGCGCTCTTTTCTGTCTATCGATCATTTCAGCCACGCGAAAATCGGAATGCGCCTGACCTCCACATCCGTCTTGGGGCACAGCTCCTGGCAGCAGTAGCAGCGAATGCATGTCCTCACATCGACCTGCGGCCTATGCTTTTCATCCATGGCAATCGCCTTGGCCGGGCAGGCGCGAACGCACGTGCCGCAGCCGTCGCACAGCCGATGGGTAAACACAGGCCGCGGCCGCAGCGCCTGCGGGAGCCTGTTGACCAGACGTACCCAGCTGGCGCGCTTATGCTTCATGGGAATATCGAAGTCGGTCAGGATCATCGGGGTGATGTCGTCACCGGTAAGCTCGTAATCAGGCAGCAGGCTCCGCTTCATGGCCGCTTCCAGCGTCGTCACCTGCTCCGGCCTGAGTCCGATCAGCCTGGCGCCGACAGCATCCGCCGCGTGCACGCTCCGACTGCCGATCAATGCGCCGATCATCCTTGGCGTTCCGCCGGACGGGCCCTCGCCTTCCATGCCCTCCACCGCGTCGAGAATGGCGAAGCAGGGCTTCACGCACGCGCAAATGTCCAGCAGCATGTTGGAAAACAGCGCCACATCCTGATAGCGCGCATGGTATTCCACCTTTGTCGTGCCGGGAACGAGGCCATAGAGGTTCTTCACGCAGCCGGTCATCGTCGTCAGGCCATGCGTCTTGAGCTTGCCGACAGTGATCACCGCATCGACATGATCGAGCACGCCCAGCAGATCCAGATGTCTGGCTGCCTGTCCTTCTTCAAAAAAGCGGGTTGTCGTGGAAAAATCGTCGTTGAGCACACAGCCCGTTTCCTCTGCCACTGCCTTGATGCCGCAGGTCTCGTAGACGCCGGAGAGCATGCCGCGCGTAAACGGGCCGCCCGGACTGTCCGCCAGGATCGCCGTCGCACCGATGCGCTGGATGGCCCGAACGATCGCGCGCGCCACGGCCGGATGCGTCGTCGTCGCGCGCTCAGGCGTGCGCTTCATCAGCAGATTGAGCTTGACCAGCACGCGCTGGCCGGGCTTCACGATGCTCTCCATGCCGCCGCACAGCGCAAACAGCGCATCCACAGCATCCTGCACCGCCCGCTCGTCATAGCTTGGGCAGTGCTTCAGCGCGACAATCGTCTTTTTCTCACACATCCGAATCCTCCTGACTGGCAATCACACGCTCGATGATCTGCGCCACGCCGCATTCATCGTTGGTCGCCGTCACATAACGGCAGCGGGTGCGCAGCTCCGGCGCAGCATTGCCCATGGCCACGCTGTGATACGCATACTGAAGCATGCTCAGGTCGTTGTCCGCATCGCCTACCGCCATCACGTTTTCCCGCGCAAGGCTGAGCGTCTTTGCGACATGCGCCAGCGCCGTCCCCTTGCCTGCCTCGGGCGGCATAATTTCGATGTTGCCGGGCGCAGAGCTGGTGATCTGCAGGTGCGGCAGCGCGCGCTTGAGCTGTTCGCGCACAGGCTCCACGCGCGGATCGTACACATCGCCTGCAAAGCCGTCGCCCACGGCAAAGAGCTTCATCAGGCCGCGCTCTGCCGCGCTGCGAAGCTCCGTCTCGCCGTAGCGATCCTCGATCAGGCCGCGATAAACCAGATGGTACTTCCTGCCCGAGCCGTTGTCCACCGTATTGACAATCCCATCCTCAAAGCCATGAATGACCAGCCCGGACGACATCAGGATGTCAAGCGCAGCGTGCGCATCCTCCTGCGTGAACCGGCAGCGGTACAGCACCTCGCCTTCCGGCATCGGGCCGGAGCATGCGCGTGCGCCGTTGGCCGCGATGATCATGCAGGGCAGGTCGTAGCGGCGCACAAAGTCGCTCGCATCCTCCACCATGCGCCCTGTGCTGATGGCCACGCGAATACCCTTCCGATCGGCTTCGCGAATTGCGTCGATGTTGCGCTGCGGCAGCGTGTGATGGTCGCTCATCAGCAGCGTGCCGTCCATATCCAGCGCAATCAGACGTACTCTCCTCATTGCGTTCCTCCTCCTGCCGCTCAAAATGGGCACGCGACCGAGAAGCTGCGCCCGTTGAGGTAGCTGAGCGCACCTTCCGCCTGAAACACCAGGCGCGTCGCCCAAAGCTGCTGACGCTTAAGCCCCAGCTTTCGATTGAGCATACGGTCGCCATACTTGTCATCGCCCAGAATCGGGTGGCCGATGTGCGCCAGATGCGCGCGGATCTGATGCGTTCGTCCGGTCATCAGCTCCACCTCAAGCAGTGCGTTCTCCTCCGCACGCAGTACGCGGTAGCCCGTCATGATCTCCAGCGCGCCGCGCGCGGGATAGTCCGTCACCGAAACGCGGGAAATCTGCGCGTCCTTGCGCAGCCAGGCCTGAAGAACCGCCTCGTGCTTCGCCGGGCAACCCTTGACACGGCAGGTGTAGAACTTCTGAAAGGTGCGCTCCGAGAACGCCTGCATCGCCGATTCAAAGGCTTCGTCATCCTTGGCAAAGAGCAGCAGACCGCCGGTCTGTACGTCCAGACGGTGGCAAAGATGCACGTGGTCGGTTCCTTGCTCTTCTGCCTTGAGATAGGCCAGCACGCGCGTGAGCGCACTGTCACCCGCCAGCGGATTATCCTCGTTCTGGCTCTGGAGGCCCTGCGGTTTGTTGATAAGCAGCACATGCGCGTCCTCGTAGACGATCTCGGGTTTGGGCAGCGATTTCTCCTGTCTGCTGCCGGCAACCACAGCCTTGGGCCAGAACACGCGAATCTCCTGTCCGGCATGCACGCGCACGTCTCCGGTGATGCGAACGCCATCGATGCGCACATCGCGCTTTCTGATCGCTTCACGGATCGCCCAAAGCGGCACGTCAGCTGCCGTCTGCACGAGCAGCTGCGAAAGCATCAGCCCGTCCTTCTCCTGGGGCACCAAAATCTGCATGGCTTTTCCTCATTTCTCTTTTGTTACTGCAGGGCCGCTTCGCTGCACTCAATCCACTTGGGCGTTCTGAAGTACATATTGGACAGCGCGCCCCGCATACTCGGGGACACATAGACGATCAGCGTGCTCTGCAGCACCTCTTCCATCGCGGCGAGCGGCGCGCCCTGCTTGCACAGAAAGCGCAGATTTCTCGCCACGTCTTCCGGCCTGTACGCGTCGCGCAGCGCGCCGCGGATCGCGCGTTCCAGATCCTGCTGAAGCGGGATTTCTTCCGGCAGAATATCCAACTGCACGCAGGATTTCGCCTGCGGCGGCAGCATTATCCCCTGTCTGCGCCGCAGGTTCGTCACCAGATGCCTGGGATCCGCGAGCGCGGCATGCACCAGCATCACGCCCCCGCTGTAATCCACGCAGTCATAGGTTGACCAGAGATACCGCCGGGCAAGCTGCATGTGCAGCTCGCTTCCGGCCTGACGATCAAACACCTCGCGAAGCAGAAGCTGCTGCGGCTGGCGATCGTCTATCGCGCCGATGCGATAGAGCATGCCCGCCAGATAGGCGCTGAACGCTTCCAGCCGCTGACGGATCTGCTCATGCTCATTACGGGCGAAGGCTTTGGCCACCGGCTCGAGCACCGGCGTCTCCAGCTCGATATACGGCCTGCCGGAGACGATGCCCACACTCGCCCAAAGGCGCAGCGAAAGCGCCCTCGCCGCCTCAAGCTCCTGCGCATCCTCAATCTGCGCGCAGCCGCCCAGAATCAGCGCCCGTTCCACCAGCGCATGCTCCTCGTGGGAGAGGCAGTCCGCCTGGACGTCGATGCTGCTCAGTACGCTCTTCCAGACCTCGCCCAGCTGTTGAGCGCGCATGGGCTTGCGCTCAATGTCCTGCCAGCACTGCTCGAGCTTACGCTCAAATGCCGCCGGCGAGAGTTCTGCAAGCCTGCCTGCGCCCAACGGCTGAAGCTGCATCACCATCTGCTCGAACCTTCTGCGCTGCATGGCTTCGATTGTCTTTTCTTGCCAGCCGCCGACAAACACTTCTTCCTGCCTGAACATGAATATGATCCTCCCACGTGATGGTATCGCGCTTGTGCTGAAAACGTTTCACCGCATAGCAATGGCACCCGTGAACATCATGGGTGCCATTTGCATGCGTTTATCTTTGGAAGATCAGTGATTCATTTCGTGCAGCAGCTCAGTCGATCTTGAGCACCCAGCCAAACGGATCCTCGACCGTGCCGAACTGAATGCCGGTCAGCGTGTCATAGAACTTCTGTGTGTAAGCGCCAATCTGGCCGCCGGAGATGGTGATCTCCTTGTCATTCCAAGCGAGACGACCGACCGGAGACACGACAGCCGCCGTACCGGAACCGAACGCTTCTTCAAGCTCGCCCTTCTCCGCAGCGTCGAACACGTCCTGAACCGTCAGTCGGCGCTCTTCAACCGGGATATTCATGTGCCTGGCCAGCTTGATGATGGAGTCGCGCGTGATGCCGCCAAGAATGGAGCCCAGCAGCGGCGGGGTGATCAGCGCGTCCTTGAACTTGAAGAACATGTTCATGGAGCCGACTTCCTCGATGTACTTGTTCTCCTTGCCGTCGAGCCAGAGCACCTGCTCATAGCCCTTCTTCTCGGCAAGATCGCCCGCGAGGATGGAAGCCGCATAGTTGCCGCCCGTCTTTGTGAAGCCGACGCCGCCCTTGACCGCACGCACGAGCTCCGGCTCAACGTAGATGCCCACCGGCGCAAGGCCCTTCGGGTAATACGCACCGGACGGCGAGCAGATGATGTAGAAGCGATAGTTGTGAGACGCGTGTACGCCCAGCATGACGTCGGTCGCGATCATCGTCGGACGGATGTACAACGAGGTGCCCGGCGCAGACGGAACCCAGTCCGCATCCGCCTTGATCAGCGCCAGAAGACCGGCAAGCGCCTGCTCCACGTCAAGCGCCGGCATGCCCATGCGGGCGGCGGAGCGGTTCATGCGTTCAAAATTGTCGCGCGGACGGAAGAGTTGCAGGCCGCCATCCTTGCGGCGATAGCACTTCATGCCCTCAAAAATCTCCTGCGCATAATGGAACACCGTCGTCGCCGGATCCATCACAAACGGGCCGTACGGGACGACACGCGCGTCATACCAGCCGCGGCCGACCTGATAGTCCATCACAAACATGTGATCGGTAAAAATCTTGCCGAAACCTAGCTTGGATTCATCCGTCGGCTTCTGCTTCGGATTCGTGGTAAGCGTCACAGGAATATCGTACATCTTCATGACCTCCATCAAAGTTCGGATAATTGACACGAACTTCGGGGCATTCGCCTCAAATCGTAGCAGTATTATTTTATCCTTAACCCTACACGCTGTCAAGGGGAAAGCACTTCGATTGCGTCGGAAAGTTGAAGAAAATGCAGGATTGATTGAAATAATTTTCACCTTTTCTGCTATATCCGTGCAATATCGCCATGTTTCGGTGAAAGCTGCTGCCAAATGCAGGAGAAACGGGCAATCTCCAAGGGGGAACGCCCGTCAGTGCGCGGCATGCGGGCCGTACCTGGCCATCACCTATGCCCTGCCGCCCATACCGTTGCGCCGAGTGTCTCGCCGCCGCTTGACAGCTTCACCTCTGATGCACGCTGAGACTGTTTTCAAATAGAAACAGCCAAGTGCTAAGCCCCGTCAGGTAACGCTTCGCT
>CAMFCQ010000057.1 GCA_945948915.1 uncultured Clostridia bacterium
GAATCGAAACTCCCCCCAGTCTCTCTGGCCCCAGCGGAGCGCGTTCCCTTCAGCAGCGAATTCAATTCAAGTATCTTGTTAGTGAGCTTTAGCTCCCTAAAGCAGAATTGCAGCGCATAAATCAGGGAGGCCAGGCATATCGCCCGACCTCCCTGCTTTCATTCCGTTCAGGTTTCTTCCATCTGCGCGAGCAGAAACTCCAGCGCATCGTCCGGCGTCGCAAAGTTCACATCGACTCTGTCCGCCTCCTGGACGCTTACGCCCACGGCAAGCCCCGCGTACTCGAACATCGGGTAATCGTTCACGCCGTCGCCCACGGCCGCCGTCTCCTCCGGCCCGATGCCCAGCATCCTGCCCAGCCGCTCAAGGCCGCTCTTCTTGGTGATGCCGCTGGGCGTGATGTCGTAGCTGTCGCAGTGGCGGTAGATGATCAGATCCTCAAGCTGCGGCGCAAGCGCGTCGATGCAGCCCTGCAGCGCGTCAAACTCTGCGTCGTCACGCGGGAACGGCGTCAGCCCCACCTCGTTGGGCTGATACCACAGCCCTGGCACGGCCGTGTCAAACGCCTCGCGCAGCAGGCGGATGGAGCGCCTGGCCGCGTCGGAATGCGGCGCGACGTGGTACTCCCTCGGCGGCAGATCCACGCCGAACTGGATCACCGCGCCGTTTTCGCCCACGAGGATCGGCGCGCGAAGCTCCACCTGCCGCATCAGGCCGCACAGGTAATACGTCGGCTTGCCGGAGCAGATGGCGATACGCGTGCCCTTCTCTTCCAGCGCACGCAGCCGCGCCACGTTCTGCGGCTGAATGCCCGTGCTCAGATCCGCCAGCGTACCGTCCAAATCAAACACAATCAGCTTCATGCCTGCGCCCTCACAGAACGATCATCTCAGTGATGAACACCACCGCGCAGGACGCCACCGCCACGGTCAGCAGGCTCCTGCCGCTCCACGCCAGCGCGACGCCCGCGACCAGCGCCAGCAGGCCTGCCACCGGCGCGCTCGTCGCCTGCACGATGTCCGGGAAGGTCATGATCGCCAGCGTCACATAGGGCACATAGTACAGGAACGAGCGGATGAACCGGCTCTTGATCGGCTTGCGAATCAGCGTCAGCGGCAGCACGCGGATGAGATAGGTCACCGCAAACATGACGAAGATATACACATAGATGTTATGCTGCATGCTCGTCTTCCTCCTTCACCGGGAACAGATACGCCGCCGCTGCGGAAATCGCGACCGTCAGGATGATGACGCGCGTGCCGGGCGAGATCGCGGAGACGATTGGCAGATAGGCAAACGCGCAGCTGGCCAGCATGGAGATGACCACCAGCGCGCCGATCACGCGGTTTCCCTTGGCCGGCGGGATGATGATCGCCAGGAACATGCCGTACAGGCCCACGCTCAGCGCGCTGACGATGTTCGCAGGGAGAACGTTGCCCATGACCACGCCGAGGTATGTGCCCAGCGACCAGCCCGGCAGCGCCATGGCGATCACGCCGTAGGTGTACCACGGGCAGATCATGCCCGGCAGCGCCATCTGCACGCCGAAGATTTCGTCCGTCACCTCAAAGCCGATGATTAGGCGCGGGATCAGCCCCGTTTCCGGCGAGATCTTCTGGCTCAGCGAGCAGGACATGAGCAGATAGCGCGCGTTGATGATGAGCATCATGATGGCCATCGCCAAATAGCCTTCATCCGCCTGGATGACCGTGAAGCCGGCCTTCTCACCGGCGGACGCGTTGTTGAGCAGGCTGGTCAAAAACGCCTGGCCGGCCGTCAGGCCCGCATTGCGCGCGACGATGCCCAGCGTAAAGGAGACAGCCGCATAGCCCAGCATAATCGGCGTGCCGTCGCGCATGCCGCGCAGGAACCACGTCTTGTTTTCCTGTTTCATTTGCATTTTCCTTCCTCGGAAGCTTCTGCGCTCCTGCCTCCCATGGCCGTGAGCGCGATAAAAATGAGCCGAAATACATCTTAAACCTTTTGGCCCGTTTCGTCCAGACCCAACATGAAATCCCGGCATAAATTTCGCTTGTTTTGGGCCGTGCAATTGCCGGAAACCGCCTTGACCGCGCTATGAAAGTGTGAGAAAATACGCGTAACAACAAACGTGCATATGGAGGTATATCCATGCCCATCACTTATGACAGCCGTACACAGTGCTTCCACCTGTCCAACGACCGCATCAGCTACATCCTCCGCCTGGCCGGCGGCAAGTATCCGATCCACGTCTACTGGGGCCGCCGCGTGCGCCGCGTCACCGATGAGCTTATCGAGCGCCGCACCATCTGGACGGAGGATAGCTTCTCTCTCAACGAGACGGCGCTCGATTTCCTGCCGTCGGAGTGCCCGACGTACACGGGCGACCTGCGCGAGGGCATGATCCACGTTCGCCACGCGAGCGGCATGTCGGCGCTGCTGCCGGAGTACGTCTCCCATGAGATCGTGGACGGCAAGCCGTCCCTGGGCGCGCTGCCCAGCGCCCGCGGCGAAAACGCGCAGTCCCTGCTGCTGACGCTTTGCGACAAGGTCAGCGGCGTGTCGCTTGAGCTGTGCTACACCCTGTACGCGGATACGGACGTCATCGCCCGCAGCGCGCGCATCATCAACGGCGGCAGCACGGACATCGTCATTGACAAGGCGCTCAGCGCCTGCGTGGACTTCGAGGGCTGCGATTACGACCTCACCACGCTCTCCGGCGCATGGGCGCGCGAACGCCATCCGTACACCCGTCCGCTCGTCCCGGGCGATCAGGGCACGAGCTCTGCGCGCGGCGCGTCCAGCGTGCAGACCAGCCCGTTCATGATGCTCACCACCAAGGGCACCACGGAAACCGACGGCGAGGCCTACGGCTTTGCCCTGTGCTATTCCGGCGGCTTTGAGGCGAGCGTGCACGTTGATCATCACTACCTCTCCCGCGCAATGATCGGCATCCAGCCGTTCAACTTCTCCTGGAAGCTCGCTCCGGGCGAAGCCTTCCAGACCCCGGAAGCATACCTGTGCTATTCCTGCGAGGGCATCGGCGGCATGAGCCGCAGCTTCCACAGGCTCGTGCACAGCCACATCACGACCGGGAAATACGCGAATACCGCGCGTCCGCTGCTCATCAACAACTGGGAAGCGACCTACTTTGGCTTTGATGAGGAGAAGCTCCTCGCCCTCGCCCGCCGTGCTGTAGAGGCCGACATCGACCTGCTCGTGCTCGACGACGGCTGGTTCGGCCATCGCGACGACGACCATTCCTCCCTGGGCGACTGGTACGACGACACGCGCAAGCTGCCGAACGGCCTGTCCGGCCTGAGCGAGAAGATTCACGCGCTGGGCCTCAAGTTCGGCCTGTGGGTCGAGCCGGAGATGATCTCTCCGGACAGCGATCTCTACCGCGCCCATCCGGACTGGTGCATCCATGTGCCGGGCTATCCGCGCATCGAGTCCCGCAACCAGCTGGTGCTGGACCTCTCCCGCGACGAGGTGCGCGACTATGTGGTCGAGGTGATCACCGCTGCGCTGCGCCGCGCGAACGTGGATTATGTGAAGTGGGACATGAACCGCTTCATCACCATGTGGGGCAGCGCCGCGCTCCCGGCAGACAGGCAGCAGGAGCTTGCGCACCGTCACATCCTGGGCGTGTACGACCTGATGCGCCGCATCACCTCGCAGTTCCCGAACGTGCTCTTTGAGAGCTGCGCCGGCGGCGGCGGGCGCTTCGACCTGGGCATGATGTGCTTCATGCCGCAGGCCTGGTGCACGGACGACACCGACGCGTGGATGCGCTGCCAGATTCAGTACTCGACCTCGCTGGTGTTCCCGGCCAGCACCATGGGCGCGCACGTCTCCGCCGTGCCCAACCACCAGACCGGCCGCGCAACCCCGCTGCGCACCCGCGCTGCCGTCGCCATGAACGGCACCTATGGCTACGAGCTGGACCTGACCAAGCTGCCCGACGAGGAGATCGCCGAGATCCGCCGGCTCAACAAGCGCGTGCGCGAGGTGCAGCCTCTGCTCCTCTACGGCGATTTCTACCGCCTGCGCTCCGCGTATGACGGCAGCGAAGCCGCATGGATGAGCGTGTCCCCCGACAAGCGCGAGGCCGTCGTCACCCACGTCTTCGGCGCGGCTGTCCCGAACATGAAGGACGGGCTGATGAAGCTGGCTGGCCTCGACGCGGCGCTGACCTATCAGGACATCGATACCGGCAAGACCTACGGCGGCGATGAGCTGATGTACTACGGCATCCGCGTCACGAAGCCCTGGGGCGACTACATGAGCCAGCAGTGGTTCCTGCGCGCAGTCGAAGAAGCATAAACAAGCGCGATATGAAAAGGGAGTCCGAGGGGTTTTGTCCCTCAGACTCCCTTTTTTGGTTTTCACGCTGTCTCAGCGGCATCCTGTCACTCGATGGCGATGTAGTGGTTTTCCTCCACCTTCGGCGGTTCCACCTTCTTGGGGATATAGAGCTTGAGCACGCCGTCCTCGAACGCTGCACGCACATCCTCGCGCTGCACATGCTCACCGACGTAGAAGGTTCTCTGGCAGGCGCCCATGAAGCGCTCGCTGCGGATGACGCGTCCGCCGTCGTTCTGCGCATCGTTGTCGGCGCTGCGCTCAGCCTTGATGGTCAGATACCCGTCCTTGAGCTCTGCCTTGATGTCTTCCTTCTTAAAGCCGGCCAGCTCCATGTGCAGCTCGTAATGATCGTCATACTCGCGCACCTCGCTGTTCATCAGGCGCGGCGCGTTCTGCGCGGCGTTCATCGCGGAAGGGATAAACATGTCGTCAAACATATCAGAAAACACATGACTCAGCAGCATACAGATTCCTCCTTCTGATTTCTTTGCTGTATTCTGAAGCGGATGCCCGGGGTTTATTCCTCGTGGCTTTCTTCCGTTTACGGGAGGTATTGTATCACCGCGTTTTAGCACTGTCAATAGCGGAGTGCTATTTGATTATGATTTCATACTCTCTTTGGATTCTTAGTCATTTTGAGTTTGTTCGATATGTTCTCATATGTATCTGTTGATAACTACTCCCATTTTTGTTCTTTTGGTCAAAGATAGTCAAATATCTTCGTTTGTTTTTCAACCCTATTTGCGCAGAAAAAAATCCCTCCGGAAGCCCGGAGGGACAGGATATTGAGGCTTTAGCCCTTCACGGCGCCGGCGGTTACGCCGTCCATGAACTGGCTCTGCGCGAGGAAGAACACGATCAGGCTCGGCGTGATGGAGATCAGCGACACGGCCATGACGCGGTTCCACGCGAAGCCGGTGTCCGCGTCCATGCTCATGCGCACGAACAGCGTCGCCGGATAGCGGGCCGGGGAGTTGACGTAGAGCAACGGGCCCATGAAGTCGTTGCTCGACCACATGAACTGGAACAGACCCGCGGACACCATCGCCGGCCAGAGCATCGGCACAAGCACGAGCACCAGCGTCTGCATGATGTTGCAGCCGTCGATCTTCGCCGCCTCGTCCATCTCACGCGGGATGTTGCGCATGAACTGGATGAGCATGTAGACGAAGTACGTCTCCTGCGCAAACAGCGTCGGCACGATCAGCGCCAGATAGACCGGAGAGTCAACCCAACCGAACTTGCGGTACATCAGGAACTGCGGGATGTTCAGCACAACCTGCGGCAGGAACAGCGTCGCCATCAGCAGCGCAAACAGCATGTTGCGGCCGCGGAAGCGGAAGCGGCCGAAGCCGTACGCCGTGATCGTGGAGGAGATGACGGTGAAGATGACCTTCGGGATCACGTACTTGTACGTGTTGAGCATGGCGGACCAGATGTTGATGTCACCGCCATAGTTGGTCATCGCCAGGCGATAGCCCTCCAGCGTGGGATGCTGCGGGATCAGGCTGAGCGTGGAGAAGATCTCGTTGTTGTCCTTGAACGTCGCGGAGATCATCCACAGCAGCGGATAGACCATGAACACGCCCACGCCGATCAGGATGACGTAGCGGATGGTGGTGCTCATGACATGCTGCACCTTCAGGCCCACATGCTTGTGGATCGTAAAGTACAGGACGATGAACAGAATCAGCGCGCCAGCGATCAGATACAGGTTCTGGAACTGGCTGAAATGCATCGCCAGCTCGCTGGGCTGGGCCGCCTCGGCCGTTTCAGGGATCTGCACGCTGCCGCCGTAGAAGCCCAGGGCCAGCAGCACAACAGAGAGGACCAGGAAAATGATGCTAACCATGCTCATATCTTAGCCCCTCCCATCGTCGTCAGAGTAGTAGACCCACTTCTTCTGGCTGGCGAACGCGATGATCGTGAAGATGGTGGTGATCACGAACATGATCCAGGCCATGGCAGAAGACATGCCGACCTTGTAATCCTTGAACGCGGAGTTGTACACGATCACGGAGATCAGCGTGGTGGCGTTGCGCGGGCCGCCGTTGGTGATGATGTACGGGCCATTGAATTCCTGGAAGGCCTGCACCAGCTGCGTCACCAGGTTGTAGAAGATAACCGGGGAAATCAGCGGGATGGTGATGGACAGGAACTGACGGGACTTGGTCGCGCCGTCGATGGACGCAGCCTCGTACAGATCCTCCGGCACGCCCTTGAGCGCGGCCAGGAACAGCACCATGGCGGAGCCGAACTGCCACACGCGCAGCAGGCAGATGACGAACAGCGCCCAGTTCTTGTCGGCCAGGAAGTTGATGGACTCAAAGCCGAGCATGGCGAGGATGGTGTTGATGACGCCGTCGTTCTTGAACAGCGCCTTCCACAGCACCGCGATGGCTACGGAGCCGCCCAGGATGGACGGGACGTAATACGCCGTTCGGAACAGACCCACGCCGCGAATCTTGAAGTTGAGGATGTACGCGATGAACAGTGCGAACGCCAGCTTGAGCGGCACGGTCATGAACGCGTAGGCAAAGGTGACCTGCAGCGCCTTGACATTCTTGGACTTGGTGAACGCATCGATGTAGTTCTGCAGGCCCACGAAATTCTGCGCGCCCTTGAACAGGTCATAATCGGTGAAGCTGTACATCAGCGAGGAAAGGAACGGGTACAGCTTGAAGATGCAGAAACCAATCAGCCAGGGCAGAATCAGGAAGAAACCCATGTAGCCCTGCTCCAGCTTGCTGAAGCGGCGCTTCTTTCTCAGATCTGCTCTGGTCGCGGAAGACCCATTGGTCATCAGAATCCTCCCTCCTATTCTCTCTTGATCTCTTCAATGCCGCTAAAACCGAAGCGGACCAGCATGCCGGCCCGCTCCAGTGATTGGCATTGCCTGCGTGAATTACGCGCCGAGCACCTCGTTGATGCCCTCGACGAGCACCTCGGCAGCCTCGGTGGTGTCGTAGTCCTGATAGGACAGGCCGTCGAACGCGTCATAGTACACGCCGTCGTTATTCTTCAGCGCCGCCGCCTCGAACTGCGGATCGAGGCCGAACTGGCACCAGTCAAGCACCTTGCCGTTCGCCTCGGCGACGGTGACGTTGATCAGGCCCTCGGCCTGGCACAGTGCCTTGGCCTTCGCGGACAGCGGGATGCCGCGCTGGCTGTTCATCAGGCGGACGCCCTCATCGCTGTTGAGCAGGAACTCGATCAGCTGCGCAGCAGCCTTCTTGTCCGCAGCGGTGTTGGCGATGGTAAACGCCATGGAAACCTTGGTGAAGCCGCCCTTGTATTCGCCCATATCCGGGAAGAATTCGCCGACGACGAACTTGCCGCCCTCGTTGAGCGCAGCCTCAAACTTGGACGCGGAGGTATCCCACTCCCAGATGCCGGCATAGACGCCGTCCATCCACTTCGGGTTCTTGTCCAGGCTGTCCGCGCCGTCGCCCAGCAGGTGCGCAGCGCTCGGGATGACGTGGTTGTCCTCCAGATCCTGGATGAACTGCATACCCTCGGCGACCTGCTCAACCGTGTAGTTGAGCTTGCCGTCGGTGACCCACTCGACGCCGTACTTGCTCTCCAGGTAGGAGACCATGAGGATCATCTTGTCGTACGCGCCCAGGGCCAGCGGATAGTACTCGTCGCCCAGCTTCTCAGCGAAGATCTGGCCGGCAGCCATCAGCTCTTCCAGGGTCTTCGGGGTCTCCAGACCGGCCTTCTGCCAGGTGGTCTCATTCCAGTAGAAGATACGGCCGGTCATGGCCACCGGGATCGCCAGCAGCTTGCCGTCCACGGTGCACTGCGCCAGCGCGCCCTCGGAGAACTGAGACAGATCGATCACATCAGCCACTTCGTTGAGATCATAGAACTTGGAGCTGCCGTCCGCGTTGGTGAAGGAGAACAGCCAGTTCCAGTTGACCTGGTTGACGTCGAACGCAGAGTCAGACGCGAAGTACTGGCTCATCTTGTCCTCCCAGCCGGTCCAGGCGGAGTAGGTATTGGTGACCTCGATGCCGGTCGCCGCGGTGAACGCAGCAACGGCGTCCTGGGTCGCCGTGTGGCGGGCGTCGCCGCCCCACCAGGAGAAGGTCAGGCCCTCAGCGCTTGCCGCCACGGCGGACAGCGCCATGACCAGCATCAGCAGGCACGCGATAAGCTTCTTCATAGGAAAATCGCACTCCTTTAAATATTTTCCGGTTTCCCGGTGCCAAGGGACATTGCCCGTCCCTTTCTGCCACGACATGCCGGTCAAATTTCTTGACCGAATCGTATAGGATCATTATAATTTTTTGTTCTTTCTGTGTCAAGTGCGAAAAAGATAATTCAAATAATTGGTCAAATATTTGTGAGGTTGAGCGATTAACTCAACCTCACAATTTTTCTATTTGTTATGCAGGTTCGTTTTCAGGGTTCCGGTCCCGGCACGGCGCAGCGCGGTTTTTGGGGCGCTGCCAGTCATGCCGGTTTGTTAAATGCCCACGCAGGCGCAGCTCATCAGGAACGGCGCGGTGCCCTTCGTGTCGCCCGCGCAGACCAGCTCGTTCACATAGTATTCGTAGCTGCCGCTGCGGTACGGCTCGCCGCCCAGACCTGCCACCTTGCAGATTCTCTCCAGCGACGGATAGCCGTCCTCCGCCGTCACGACGTTCTTTGCCCACAGCGCGTCCATGCTCTCGCGGGCGATCTCCATCGCGCGGTCGCAGGCCAGGCCCATCTGATGCGCCGCCGCCAGGCCGTAGATGAACATCGCCGAGCAGGAGGACTCCGCGTAGTTTTCCTCGCTCTCCGGGCAGTCCATCACCTGATGCCAGAGCTTGTCGCTGCCTCGCGCGTCAGCCACCGCGTGCAGCAGGCTGTCAAGCTGCGCCGCCAGCTTCGCGTAGCCCGGATGCTCCTTGGGCAGGCTCATGAGTACGTCGGCATGCGCCATGACGAACCAGCCCATCGCGCGGCCCCAGACGTGCGGGGACAGGCCTGTCTCGGGATCGGCCCACTTCTGCGCCTTCGCGCTGTCCCACGCGTGCGCGTGCAGGCCGCTTTCGAGGCGGGTCTTCTCGAAAATGAGCGTCATCTGCTTCACGGCCTCGTCCGCCCACTGCATCTCGCCGAAGGTCACGGCGAATTCTGCCATGAACGGGCTGGCCATGTAGATGCCGTCCAGCCACATCTGCTGCGGATAGATCTTCTTGTGCCAGAAGCCGCCCTCCGGCGTGCGCGGCTGCTTCTTAAGCTGCGCGATCAGGTGACGGCAGGCGGTCTCGTATTTCTTCTCGCCCGTCGCCTTGTACATGCGGATGGCCGTGCGGCCCATGCAGATCATGTCGATGTTGTACTTCTCCGGCTCGTAGGTCAGGATGTCGCCATCCTCGGTAACGTACTTGTCCACGTTCGCCTTTGCCGCGTCGAAGAAACGGCGATCGCCGGTCTTTTCAAACACATCCACCCACGCCTTGGTGATGATGCCGCGCTCGTAGCACCAGTGGTAGTCATACTCCTGTTCGCGCGCAAGTGTGCCCTCGCCTGCCCAGATCGTCTTCTCGTAGCTCATGGGAAGTCCTCCTTTTCAAAGCGTCCTCATTCAGCGTTTCGGAGCGTGACCGTCTCGCCGCGTGCACCCACGATGCGCAGATCGGTCATGTGCAGGCCGCGGATGTACTCCGCCGTCAGGCCGCACAGCGTCACAGGCTTGGCCACCGCGTTCATCACCGGCACCTGCGGCTCGCTCTCCACCAGGTGAATCTGCGTGTTCACGATGCTGATGTCCTCCAGCGGCGCCTCGGGCAGGCCGCACAGGCAGCCCGCCGCGCTCTTGGCGTTCGTGACCACGATATCCGCCATGCGGATGCGGCGCACATGCGGCGTCGTCTCGTCCACCGGCTGGGGATTGGGATCGGACACGATCGGCTTCTTGCCGTCCTTGCCGCAGAAATACATGAGGTTGATGACCAGCGGGCAGAGCACGTCGTTCATCACCACACCGGTGACGGATACGTCCTCCACGCTGCCGCCGCGGCCGCGGCGGGACTTGATGCGGATGCCGCGGTCGGTGCCGTCAAACACGCAGCCGGAGATCGCCACGCGGCGGATGCTGCCGCTCATCTCGCTGCCCAGCACCACGCCGCCGTGGCCGTGCACCATCGTGCAGCCGGTGACGGTGATGTTCTCGCAGGGAATCATCCGCTCGGCATCCTCGGTGCCGGCCTTGACGGCGATGCAGTCGTCGCCCACGTCGATGTGGCAGGCGCTGATGCGCACGTTGCGGCAGCTCTCCGGGTCGATGCCGTCGGTGTTGGGCGAGTCCGACGGGTTGACGACCGTCAGGCCGTGAATCGTCACATTCTCGCAGCACAGCGGATGCACGGTCCAGGCCGGGCTGTTGGTGACCTTGAAGCCCTCCATCAGCACGCGGCTGCAGTCCTCAAAGCAGATGAAGCACGGGCGCGCCGCCTTCATCTCGCCCGCGCGGAACGCCGTCCACCACTTGCGGCCGCAGCCCTCCAGCGTGCCATGACCGGTCAGCGCGATGTTCTCCTCGCCCTTGGCGTAAAGAAGCGGGCGGTAGCTGTCCTGTTCAAAGCCCTCCCAGCGGGTGCGGATGATGGGATAAGCGTCAAAGTCGTCCGTAAAGCGCAGCACGGCGCCGCTCTCCAGATGCAGCTCCACGTTGCTGCGCAGCACCAGGCTCGCCGTCTCAAACACGCCCGCGGGCACCGTCACCCTGCCGCCGCCCTGGGCCGCCGCCGTGTCGATGGCGCGCTGAATGGCTTCGCCGCTGAACGCGCCCCGCACAGCGCCAAAATCGAGAATATTCATTGCTGCTCCTCCGCTATTCATATCATCGCTTGAGGCATTGGGTTGGATAGCCTGTTAAGGCTCAAGATCCGCAGTGAGGTCCTCGCCCGCCTCGATGGCCATGATCTGCTCGACGCGGCGCTGATGGCGGCCGCCCTCGTAGTCCGTGGTCAGGAAGATCTCCGCGATCATCCTGCCCAGATCCATGCCCACGACGCGCGCGCCCATGGCAAGCATGTTGGCGTCGTTGTGCTTGCGGGTCATCCTCGCGCTGTAGCAGTCGGAGACGCAGGCGCAGCGGATGCCCCTGACCTTGTTGGCGGCCAGAGAGATGCCCACGCCCGTGCCGCAGCACAGGATGCCGCGCTCACATTCGCCGCTGACGACGGCCTTGGCCGCGCGCTGGGCATACGCCGCATAGTCGCAGCTGGCAGCGGTATAGGTGCCGTAGTCCTTGTAGGCAAGGCCCATCTCGTCCAGCATGGTCATGATTTCCTTCTTCAGCGGCAGGCCCGCGTGGTCACTGGCCAATGCGATCATGATTCTTCCTCCCATTCTCGTTGTCGTTTTCCCGTTGTTGCTCAGTCGATAAAGTCCTCCGGACGAAGCGGCGTTTTGTCAGGCGTTCCCGCCTCCTCCTGCGCCTCGTGCTCTGCCGTATGGTCAACAAAAACCAGATTTCTGAGGTTCTCCCGGCTCACCACCGTGTTCGTGCCCATGCACGCACGGCAGCGGAACAGGCATTCCGGGCACACACAGCCGATGTCCAGCCCCTCGGACTGGATCATATATGTCCCGCATTCCGGGCATCCGCATCGCATGAAAAAACCTCCTTTTTTGGGGAATACGCCGGGCTGCCGCCCGGACCTGCCTGGGGGCTCTGCCCCAAACCTCGCAAGGGACAATGTCCCCAGATGGATTTGGACGACAGCCCAACGTTTCCTCCCGTTCAAATCAGCTTCTTATGGGTGAACGCGCGCTTCTTCTGCGCGAAGTCTGCGACGATATCACCATGGCCGCGCAGGATGTACTTGTAGGAGCACAGCCCCTCCAGGCCCATCGGGCCGCGCGCGTGAAGCTTGCCGGTGGCAATGCCCACCTCCGCGCCGAAGCCGTAGCGGTAGCCGTCGGCAAAGCGCGTGGAGCAGTTCTGGTACACGCCCGCAGAATCCACCAGCGCGAAGAAGCGCTGCGCAGCCTGCTCGTCCTCGGTGATGATGCAGTCCGTGTGGTGGGAGCCGTAGCGGTTGATGTGCGCAATCGCCTCCTCAAGCGAATCGACGATGCGGATGGCGATCACGTTGTCCAGATACTCGGCCTTCCAGTCTGCCTCCGCGGCACGCTCGCACGGGATGCCCGGCATCAGCGTCTGCGCCCGCGCGTCGGCCTTCATGCGCACACCCGCCACATGCAGCGCACCTGCCACGGCCGGCAGCGCCTTTGCCGCCGCGTCCTTGTGCACCAGCAGCGTCTCCGCTGCGTTGCACGCCGCCGGGTACTGTGTCTTCGCGTCCACACTCACGCGCGCTGCCATCTGCACGTCGCATGCCGCGTCGATGTACACGTGGCACACGCCGTCGCTGTGGCCCAGCACCGGGATGCGGCTGTTGTCCATGATGTAGCGCACAAAGCTGTTCGAGCCGCGCGGGATGATGAGGTCGATATACTCGTCCATCGCCAGCATGGCGCTGACCTCCTCGCGCGTGGTCAGCAGTCCCGCCCAGCCCTTGGGCACGCCCGATGCCTCGCTGGCTGCGCGCAGCACGTCAAAGAGCGTCTGATTGGAGCGCATCGCCTCGCGGCCGCCCTTCAGGAGCACCGCGTTGCCGCTCTTCAGGCACAGGCCAGCGATCTGCACCAGCGCGTCCGGGCGGGATTCAAAGATCACGCCGACCACGCCGATCGGACAGGCCACGCGGGAGAGCACGAGGCCCTCCGCCAGCTCCGTGCGCATCTGCTCATGCCCGATGGGGTCCTCCATTTGTGCCAGCGCGCGCAGGCCCGCGCACACATCATCGAGCTTGCTCTGGTCAAATTTCAGCCGCTTCAGTGCCGGCGCGCCGAGGCCCTCAGCCTTCGCCGCCTCCAGATCCTCCGCGTTCGCCGCAAAGATCGCCTCGCGGCGCGCATAGAGCGCGTCGGCCACCGCTTCAAGCGCGCATCTGCGCACATCGGCGCCGGACGCCGCGAGCGCGAAGCTCGCTTCTCTGGCGCGCCTGGCGATCTCCTCCGTGCTCAGCTTCATTCATATACCTCCCTGCGGAACGCCTCGCGCATCTCTTCCGGCGTCATGTCGCTCGTCAGCAGCAGCTCGCGGCGGTCGTCGCCCGCGCGGAAGGCGCTGAGCATCGTCACCGCAGCCATCGCGTTCATGTTCGTGTCCATCACGGAGAGCAGGCTCTTGCCCAGGCCCATCATGTTCGCGCCGCTCTTGCTGCGCAGGCCCTGCTGCAGCAGGTCCATGAACACCATATAGCTGCGGTTCTTCTCCGCGTAGTCGCTGTCAAGGCGGATGCGCACATAGGTGAGCACATCCTCGCCGCCAAGCGCGTTGTCACCCTGCCAGGTGTTCAGGATCGCCGCTTCCTCATCGTTGAGCCACACGTTCAGCCTGCCAATCTCGTCCACCAGCTGCGGCAGCATGCTGATGTCCAGCGCCACATAGGTGCTGATGTTCAGGTCAAGCAGCGCGTTGAGCGTGCGCGCCGTCAGAAAGCCGCGGCTCTTTTTCGCGCCCAGCGCGTAGACCTCGCCCAGCGCCACGTCGCCCACCTCAGGCACGTTCACCACCGTGTCGCATTCCACGCAGGTCATCACGCTGCGGCCCGTCCTGCTGTCAATGGACGCGATCATCATGGCGTCCGTCACTTCACTGTCCTGCATGACGATCAGGACGTTGCTGACGTTCCTGTCAAGCTCCCGGTTGAGCACCATGTCCTTCTTGGTCACGGTGATTTCGCCCAGCGCGCAGACGCAGGCGAGCGTCAGGCAGAGCGCCAGCATCGCGGCAACGATTTTCTTCATGTCGTACTCCTTATTTCTTGAAGATGAACAGCTTGGAAAACACGTAGTTGAGAATGATGACCAGGAAATTCGTCAGCAGCTTCATCACCAGGTCATGGAGGCCCAGCAGCTCGACGGTCACATACATGATGACCGTCTCCATGCCCAGGGACGCCAGGCGCATCGCCGCGAAGCCGGCCGCCTCCCTGACCAGCGCCGCCATGCTGCCGCAGTGCGTGTGGAAAACGAACGCCTTGTTGACCACATAGGCAAATGCCACGGCGACCACCCAGGCCGTCCAGGTGCCGGCCATCACGCCCATGCCCAGCATGCGGGTGGCGATGAAGTAGACGACGTAGTTGACCACGGTCGTCGCCACGCCGGCAAAGAGATAGGCCACCAGCTCGGTATTGTTCCACAGCTTCTCGCACAAGCCGCCCAGCTTCGGGGAGACCTTGCCAATCAGGCGGATCACAACGCGCGCCAGCGCGTCGATTAAGCTCCAGATCATTTTCATTTCGTTATACCTCATGATATGTTTCAAACGTAACCGGGGCAGCAGAATCCCCCAATTTGACGCTGTTATTATAGCACGCGCTGTGCAAAGGGTCAATCTTTTGAAGGGGCGCTGCTTGATTTCATTGTATATCTGTTGTATAATGATTCTGCTTTATGCTGCGCCCGATTGTCACGACAGACGCGATGGTGCGCCGCCGGCGAAGCGCGCAAAAGTGAAGCGCCCTGCGCTCAAAACACTCGATATGGAAACAGGACGATGAACAGACAACAAGCATTGCAAGCTGCATCCGCAAAGGACGCGCGCCATTACGGGATTGATCTTCTGCGTATTCTGAGCATGTTTTCCATCGTATTGCTGCATGTTCTGGGCGAGGGCGGCGTCGGGCAGGCGGTTGAGCCCTTCAGCAGGAACTACTACGCCTACCTTTCCTTGCGGTTTCTCAACGAATTTGCTGTGGACGCGTACGGCATGATCACCGGGTATGTCATGTACAAATCCCGTCCGAAGCTGTCCCGTCTGCTCACGCTGTGGCTGGAGGTGCTGTTTTATTCCGCGGGCATCTCTGTGCTGTTCATGCTGTTTCAGCGTTCCTCGGTTCCCGTGCTGCGCGCTGAGTTTTACAGCATGCTTCTCCCGATCACAGGCGGCCGCTATTGGTACATGAGCTGTTATTTCTGCCTGTTCCTGCTGATCCCCGTGCTCAACGCCGGCATCGAGAAGCTCTCGCGTGCGGAGATGCGCAATCTGCTGGCGAGCCTTTTCCTCCTCATCTGCGTTTTCGGCAGCCTCAATACCAGCCGGAAAGACCCCTTCTGCATGAATTACGGGTTCTCAACCGCCTGGCTTTGCATCCTGTACCTGGCCGGCGCATTCTGCAGCAAGTATCAGATTCATACCCGCATTCGTCCCTGGCAGGCGCTGCTGGGCATCGCCGTCTGTGTGCTTGGCACGGTTCTGTTCAAATCCTGGATGGATCACAACCGCTGGCGGCTGTCCTATACGCTGGATTGGATGCTCATGAGCAATGTCTCCATCACCTATACCCTGACCGGCTTTTTCATGCTGAATCTGTTTGCCCGTGTCAGGCCCGGTGAAACGGCCCGGCGGATCATCGCCCTGCTTTCGCCGCTGTCGCTGGGCGTCTACCTCATCCATGTGCATCCGCTCGTCTGGAGCCAGTTCATCACCTCCCGGTTTGCCTGGCTGGCCGGTTCGCACTGGCTGCTCATGCCGCTTCAGGCCGCTGCGATTGCGCTGTGCATCTTTGCCGTCTGCCTTGGCATCGATTGGATTCGCGCGTTTCTCTTCCGTCTGCTGCGGCTTGAGCCGCTCTGCCGCCGCATTGAGCGGCTTCTGACATCCAGATGTCAGGCGGGGGATCATTGAATCAGAAGCAGGGAAGGATGCATGCTAAAACAGGTTCTGCCTTCTTTCCTTTCTGTGCACACGTTGATTGAACGTGCCGCATCATCCAAATCACACAAATGGAGGTCTGCCCCATGGAAAACCCGATCATCTCCTGGCTGTTTGAAACCGACGCCGTGCGCGTCTGCCCGGAGGGCCAGCCGTTCTGGTACACGTCCGGCAAGCTGGGCCCGTTCTATATCAACACCCAGTTCCTCTACGGCAGCGAAGCCGCCGCCAACAGCCTCCTCAAGACCATCGAGGAAGCCTGCGCGGGCGAGAAGCTCGCGTTCTATGACAAGGTCTGGGCGGACATCTCCGCGCAGCTTGCCTCCTGCCCGATCTACGCGCAGCTGATCGATCTGCTCACCGAGGCCGCCGCGAAGCTCGACGTTGACTTCGTCTCCGGCGGTGAGCGCCGCGACTTCTTCTTCTCCATGCCGGTCGCCCGCAGGCTGGGCCTTGGGCACCTGTCCATCTTCAAGGACCTCTCCTGCGTCTACACCGACAAGGATGGCGTGAGCATGGACGCCGCACAGGCTGGCCTGGCCGGCAAGAAGAGCGTGCACATCGCCGACCTGATCACCGTCGCCTCCTCCTACATCCGCGCGTGGATTCCCGCGGTGGAAGCGCTGGGCGCGAAGATCGCCTATTCCCTGGCCGTGGTCGATCGCGATCAGGGCGGCAGCGAAATTCTGGCGAACGCCGGCTGCCCGCTGACCACGCTGGTGACCATCAAGCCGGAGCTCTTTGCCCAGGCGAAGAAGCTCGGCCGCATCACCGACGCGCAGGTCGCGCTGGTCAATTCCTTCATCGCCGATCCGGACAGGTTCATGCACGACTTCCTGGTCGCCCATCCGGACTTCCTCGCAGGCGAAATCGCCAAGGGCGGCAAGAGCGCGCAGCGCGCCGAGCTGTGCATCGCCAGCGGCTTTGCCCCGGCCGAGGCGCTCCCCAAGGCATAATGATTCAGATCAGGCATATCGGAAAAAGCGCAGACGACCTGCGCTTTTTCATTCTCCTCGATGGGCAGCACGCGGGCGGCATCACCGTGCACAGCGTGAAGCCTCCCCGCTTTTCCTACGGCATCGCCGTCGCGCCCGCCCTGCGCCGCCGGGGTGCAGCCAAAGCCGCGCTGCTGCTGCTCTTTGAGGAGATGAAGCGCCGGGGCTTTTCGCAGGCCGTCGTGCAGGTCGCCCCAAGCAACGCCGCCTCGCTCGCGCTGCACGCGTCGCTGGGGTTTGAGGTGACGGCCCGGGATGAACGCGCCGTCACGCTGGTCAGGGCGCTTGAAGCACGCGCATCTGTCTGCGATGATTGATCACGACAAACAGGATTTTTCAGGAGGACATAATTTGAGCATAACGGTTAACATATACTACTCCGGCAAAAATGGTGCTGCCCGCAAGTTTGCCGAAGAAATGGTGTCAAGCGGTACTGTTGCCGCGATCCGGGATGAAAAAGGGAATCTTCAATATGAGTATTTTTATCCCGCAGAGGATACCGAAACAGTTCTGCTGATCGACAGTTGGGCAAGTCAAGATGCTATTGACATGCATCATCGCTCACCGATGATGCAGAAGATCATAGAGCTTCGGGATAAATATGATCTACATATGAGGGTCTTTCGGTTTGTTTCGGACGATGTACCGCAAGCAGATCATTCGTTTATTCGGAAATAATAATACTACTCTCAAATAAAATCGGCCATGCAATAACCGGCCGTCAGGTAACGCTTCGCTCCCTGACTGCTTTTCTTTGATCGCTTCGCGATATGGAGACGTTGGGGGATTTCATCCCCCAAACCCCTAGCCTGGGGACCAGTCCCCAGACCCCTTCTTCGCTTCGCGCTTATAGCTCGTTTCTATTTGAGAATAGTATAAAACATCACCGAAAAATTCCAGTTTGTCATACCATCTGTCATGCGCAAAACGAAAAAAGGCTCTGCACTCGCAGGGCCTTTTGCTTTACCACGTCGCGCCGAAGCCGGTGATATACCATGTGTCCTTGTGCAGGGTATACTGGCAGTTCTCGCGCGTGATCTCATCCTCCGGAATCACGGACATATTGTAGTATTTCTTCCTGGGCGTCGCGTCGTAGCGGTAGTTCATG
>CAMFCQ010000058.1 GCA_945948915.1 uncultured Clostridia bacterium
TCAAGGGCCACCGCATCGTCGGCGGCATGCGCGCGAGCATCTACAACGCCATGCCGATGGAGGGCGTGGTCAAGCTGGTCGAGTTCATGAAGGAATTCGAGATGAACAACAAGTAAGGGAGGCATCTTCCATGGAATACAAGGTCAAGACACTCAACGCGATTTCTTCCGCGATCTACACCCAGCTGGACGAGAAGTACAAGGTTGCCGACGACGTGGCCCATCCGCAGGCCGTGCTGGTGCGCTCCGCCTCCATGCACGAAACCCCGATCGAGGACAGCGTGCTGTGCATCGCCCGCGTCGGCGCGGGCTATAACAACATCCCCGTGGACGCGTGCAGCGAAAAGGGCATCTGCGTGTTCAACACGCCGGGTGCCAACGCCAACGCCGTCGCCGAGATGGTGCTCGCCGGCATGCTGCTCTCCTGCCGCAACATCGTGGGCGGCATCGAGTGGGCGCGCACGCTGAAGGGCCAGGGCGCCGCGGTCGAGAAGGCCGTGGAAAAGGGCAAGAAGGCCTTTGTCGGCCCGGAGCTGCGCGGCAAGACGCTGGGCGTGGTCGGTCTGGGCGCCATCGGCGTGCTGGTGGCTAATGCCGCCGTGAACCTGGGCATGAACGTCGTCGGCTATGACCCGATGATCTCCGTCGAGCACGCGTGGAAGCTGTCCCAGCAGGTCAGGCGCGAGAACTCGCTGGACGCGCTGTTCTCTGGCTGCGATTTCATCACGCTGCATGTGCCGCTCAATGAAAAGACCCGCGGCATGGTCGGCACCCGCAGCCTGTCCATCTGCCGCAAGGGCGTGCGCATCATGAACTTTGCGCGCGGCGGCCTGGTGGACGAGGCCGCGCTGGTCGATGCGCTGGGCGACGGCCGCGTCAGCTGCTATGTGACCGACTTCCCAAGCGACGCGATGCTCGACATGGACGGCGTGATCGCCATCCCGCACCTGGGCGCCTCCACCCCGGAGAGCGAGGAGAACTGTGCCGTGATGGCCGCCGCGCAGACCCGCGACTTCCTGGAGTCCGGCATCATCCGCAACAGCGTAAACCTGCCGGCCATCGACGTCGCGCCGGTTTCCAAGCCGCGCCTTTTCTGCATCCATGAGAACGTGCCGAACGTGCTGGGCTCCATCACCTCCGCCGTCGCGGGCTTTGGCCTGAACATCTCCGACCTGGTCAACCGCTCCCGCGGCGCGATGGCCGTGTCCGTCGTGGACATGGACGAGATTCCGGCCCGCGCGCAGGATGCGCTGTGCGAAAAGATCCGCGCGATCCCGGGCATGAAGCGCGTGCGCCTGCTCGGCGTGTAAGAACCGCATCCGTCCCTTCCGGACACCTTCCCCGTAGGGGAAGGCTTTTGTCTATGCAGGGAGCAGCCCAACGGTCTGACGGAGGAGGTCTCCCGAGGACTGACCTATGAAATGAATGGTGTTGTCATCTGCCGAGCGACGCCTGTATCAGGAAAGGGGAATACGATGAATCCGCCGTATCGCTTTGAGACCATGCAGCTCCACGTCGGCCAGGAGCAGGCCGATCCCGCCACCGGCGCTCGCGCCGTGCCGATTTATCAGACGACCTCCTATGTCTTTGACAACGCCGCGCACGCGACCGCACTGTTCGATCTGTCCCAGCAGGGCAACATCTACGGCCGCATGAACAACCCGACGCAGGATGTGCTGGAAAAGCGCATCGCCGCGCTGGAGGGCGGAACGGCGGCGCTGGCGACGGCCAGCGGCGCAGCGGCCATCGCCTACGCGCTGCAGGCGCTGTGCAAGCAGGGCGACCACATCGTCGCGCAGACGACGATCTACGGCGGCACCTACAACTACCTCGCGCACACGTTTGAGGAGAGCGGCGTGACGACCACGTTCGTGAACGCGCGCGACCTCGCGGAGGTCGAGGCGGCCATCCAGGGCAATACAAAGTGCGTGTACCTGGAGACGCTGGGCAACCCGAACAGCGACATCCCGGATATCGACGCCATTGCGGAGATCGCGCACCGCCACGGCCTGCCGCTGGTGATCGACAACACGTTCGGCACGCCGTACCTCATCCGCCCGATCGAGCACGGCGCGGACATCGTTGTGCATTCCGCTACCAAATTCATCGGCGGCCACGGCACGTCTCTGGGCGGCATCATCGTCGATTCCGGCAGGTATGACTGGAAGGCGAGCGGCAGGTTCCCGCAGATCTGCGAGCCGAACCCGAGCTATCACGGCGTGTCCTTCACCGACGTGTTCGGCGGCGCGGCGTTTGTCTCCTACATCCGCTGCGTGCTGCTGCGCGATACCGGCGCGTGCATCTCCCCGTTCAACTGCTTTCTGCTGCTCATGGGCGTGGAGACGCTGTCCCTGCGCCTGGAGCGCCACGCGTACAACACCCAGCGCGTCGTGGCCTTCCTGAGCAAGCATCCGAAGGTGGCGAAGGTCAACCACCCGAGCCTGCCGGATCACCCGGATCACGCGCTGTATGAACGCTATTTCCCGAACGGCGGCGCGTCGATCTTCACCATCGAGCTCGCAGGCGGGCGAGAGGCGGCGCAGAAGTTCTGCGACAGCCTCAAGATCTTCTCGCTGCTGGCGAATGTCGCGGACGTCAAGAGCCTGGTGATTCATCCGGCGACGACCACGCACGGCCAGCTGAATGACGAGGAGCTGGCGCAGCAGAACATCACGCCCAGCACCATCCGGCTGTCCATCGGCACGGAGCACATCGACGATATTCTTGACGACCTTAACCAGGCGCTGAATACGCTGTAAAAACCCATCAACCTCCGTATTGGCATTCATACGGAGGTTGATTTTTATTATGGGTTCAGAGCAAAGAGCGCTGAAGGATGCTCCAAGGTAAATCACCGTCTGGCAGGCTGGTTCATACTATTCTCAGATAAAAGTGACACAAGATACGAAGCGAATTTTTCATTCTGGCTAACGCGAATGAAATGAGGCGTAGCGGCGCTACGTTGAATGGAATGAGCGGACGCCAGAATGGAAAAGGCGCAAGTAGATGTGTCAGTTTAATCTGAGAATAGTATCAATCCGCCTTTTCCGTCATATTGCTTCTGATGGCATGGAACAGATCAAGCAGGGCGTTCTCTTTGATGATGGCAATCCCCTGCATCTCATCCCCCAGGACGATCAGATGATCTCCTGCATGGATATCAAAGACCTTTCGTGCCTTGGCAGGAATGATGATCTGTCCCTTCTCGCCCACCTTCACCATGCCGAAAATGTACTTGCCCTTCGGCGGCACGCTCAGGCCCATGCTTTCGGACTTTTCATACCGGATCAGATCGTCCACCGTGACCCCAAACAGATCCGCAAGCAGCCTGCATTTCTCGATATCCGGCAGGGATTCGCCTGTTTCATACTTGGACAGGGTTTGTCTGGAGACGCCGATTTTCTCTGCCAGTTCCTCCTGCGACCAATTGCGGTACTTCCGCATCTCAATCAGATTGTCCGCGAACATGATTCCTTCCTCCGAATTCCGCATACGCACCACCGCAGGACGGGGATGCGGCTGATGATTTCATACAGCAGATAAGCGCCGGCAAAGGCCACCGCGCCCACGCACAGATACACGGCGAGCGCCGGCAGCGCGGTGTATGCATGCAGATACCAGGCGCACGCAGACAGCGGCAGGTAGTGGAACAGATACAGTCCCCAGGATTTCCGGGCCATCCATCTGGAAAAGCTGTTTTCAAAGCCGCCCCATCTCTTCATGCATGCGAAGATCGCCAGCACGGCTGTCCATGCGTACAGATTGCACAGGAAGGTATCGAGCACCGCGTGCTCCGCATACGGCGCGCCCCAGAATTTTATGACGAATACAATCCCCAGAACCAGCGCTGCCGGCAGCAGAATCCACCGCCATTTCTCCAGCCTTTCCATGACCTGGTCATGAGAGAAGACAAAATAGCCAAGCAGGAATCCGACGCCATAGATGCCAAAGCGATACACCACGATAACCGGCGTGTTGAGAATCTGCGCCGCGCCCCAAATAACCAATGCAAGACTGAGCAGCACAGGCACATTCACCTTTTCACAGAGCCGATACAGCCTGTCCTTCTCGACTCTGCGCACGCCAAGCAGAAGCATCGAGAATACCCAGAGCAGCTGGCAGTACCACAGCTGGCCCGTGCCGCTCACGGCCAGGATGATGAAGCGAATCGGCGCAGGCGCTGTAGCGACGCTGTCAAACCCGCCGCCGATGCGCGTGTTGTAATAGCCCTGAATCCACCAGAACACAAACAGGCCGACGATAGAGGGCACCAGCAGCTTTGTCGTCCTGCTTTTGCAGAATTCCTTTGGGGAATGATGCTCGAGGGAAAACCTTGCGCTCATGCCGGAGACAACAAACAGCAGCAGCATGAACCACGGGTAAACCAGGTACTGATAGGCGTCCTGATACCGCATTTGCGAAATCGGCCCGATCACGCCGTAGATCTCGATGCCGTTGAACATGTAAATCACATGATAGATCACCACCAGAACAACGGTGATCCACCGGATGTTGTCAATGTAGGTCTTTCTCATACATGTACCACCTTTGCCATGATTTTTAACATATGGTAGCACATGCAAGGGGGGATATCCACCAATCAAACGCGACACATGGGCACGCTGCATGTTAAAAATCGTGGCAGAGGGGCAACAAAGCAGCCCGCGCGCCAACGCCGTGCCGCCCACTTTGATGCGATGTGCACGGCATAGCGTTCAACAGGCGCCGTCAGCTGTCCAGAGCTTCTCCGTGGATGCTGACTCTGCCCCCATCCGGGCATTTCGCATCGAACATTTTTGCCCGTCCCTGTCCGTAATCAAGCGACGCACCGTTGAGCAATGCGTAAACAAGCGGATAGACGCTATTCCACAACTCATGGCAGAGCGGCGGGCACAGGTCTTCAACGATGAATTCCTGGCCCTTTTTGAAATACCCGCATCGGCATCTGCTGTCAGTAATGATGAGCTTCACCTTCGGCACTGCGCATCTCCCTCCACGAATTCCGACTGCCCGCATCAGCGCTGAAAGGCTCAGCTTACAGCTTCAGCAGCATATGGACGACCTCCTGAAATCCGCTGACCCGGGAAAGAAAGCCCCTCGGATTTCTTCCGTACTCCACAAACCCTTCCTGCTCATACAGGGCGATGGCTCTTGTGTTCTCCGCCACCACGGACAATTCCAGCTGGGCGTAACCGGCCTCCCTGGCACAGGCGATGCACGCCTGCGTCAGCGCCCGGCCGAGTCCGAGCCCCCAGTATTCCCTGAGCACGCTGATCCCGAACTCAGCGCGATGACGAACCTTGTACCTTGACCCGACCGCATCCACGCCGGCGGTTGCTACCACCTTTCCGTCCACCCACGCGACCAGCTCGATTTCGTTCGGACTCGCTGCCTTTTTCTCCAGATACCGGCCTTCCTTTTCAGCATCGAAGCTGGTTTCATCCGGATAAGAAAGCAGATAGTCCGTTTCTGCATGCGTCAGGTTGAAATTCTCAAGCACCGCGCTCCCGTCAGAGGCCGTCCCGTTTTTCAGGATGGCGGTCTTTCCGTTTTTGAGTGTAATCTGCCGACAGTAAATCATGGTTTCTCCTCCGCAAATCCCGGTTCAGACAGGGAAGCCGTCAATCCAGCCCCGAAGTGCCAGGCCTGTTTATACTCCCCATTATAGCAATCTATCGACCGGCAGTAAATGGGGGCTGATGAAAAACACGCGGACGCTTGTGCCGCTTTCACGTCACAGAAAGAGAGCCAACCGGTTTTCGTCCGATTGGCTCTCTTCGCCTTGTATCGCGTCGGACCATCCGTCCGCCGCTCATCGCATGCTCATCAGTTCCAGAATGGCGCCCATCAGCGCATCGTCGATGGCAAGCAGATGCAGCTGGGCGACAAACGAAACCGCGTCCCTGCTGCTGCGGGCCAGGCGCATGATGCTGTCCTTCAGGTCAAAGCTCATGCGCACGGGCATCAGCAGCTGCTGCAGCCGTCCGATCCAGTCAAGCGGCGGGCAGACCGGCGCCTTCTCCCAGACCAGCTCGACCTCGCTGCACGCCTCCAACGCCAGCGTCAGAGTCCGGGTTTGCGCGTCATAGGACGCGCTGTACGCGCAGCTCGCCTTGTCCGGGGCCTGATCGGGCATGCACGCCAGCTCGACGATGGTCCGCCGTCCCTCGGGAATCACCGACGCATCGCCCTGCGGCACACCGATGCGCAGGGTCAGCGCCTCAGCGCGCTTGAGCGCCATGTGCGTGACGGCCTGCCGGTACGCATCAGAGCCGGGCAGCTTGCCGTTGTCCTCGATCATGTCAAATTCGCCGTCGGCATTCGGATACGCGCGCACGCGGAGGATTTCCGGCAGCGCGCCGCCGTTTGCCGGGCAGCGCGCCGCGTCCATCGGCAGGATCGCGCCCGCGCGCACGAGCACCGGGATGCTCGCCAGCGGACGATACATGCCGATGCGCTGCCTGCCAAGATAGCGCATGCCGGTGAAGAAGTCGGTCCATTCGCCTTCCGGCAGGAAGACCTCGGTGCAGGCCAGAGCGGTCTTCCCGTCTGCGGGCGCGGTGATCGGGCAGATCATCAGGCTGTCGCCCAGCAGATACTGGTTCTTGCAGACGAAGTAGAGCAGGCGCTCCTCCGGGTAGTCGTAGTACATGGGGCGCAGCAGCGCGAGGCCCTCGCGGCTGGCGATCAGGTTCTGCGTGTACAGCCACGGCAGCAGCTGATGCCTGAGCCGAAGGAAGTCCTTCATGACCGCGCCGATCTCCTCGGAATAGGCCCACGGATCCTTACGCATGAAGTCGCTCGGCGAGGAATGCAGGCGCATCACCGGCGAGAAGACGCCGAACTGCAGCCAGCGCAGCGCCATCTCCTCGTCCCGGCTGCCGTGCATGTGGCCGCCGATGTCATGGCTCCACCAGCCGTAGCCGATGTTCGCAGCCGTGGAGGTGAAATAGGGCTGGAAGGCCAGGGAAGCCCACGTGGCGAAGGTGTCCCCGGAGAAGCCGACCGGATAGCGGTGGCTGCCCGGCCCGCCGTAGCGCGAGAGAATCACAGCCGGATCGCCCTTTCGCACGGCGTGCAGATAGCGCGTATGGTTGAGCACGAAGAGCGGGTCCACGCCCGGGTCCGTGCTGCCGCCCTTCTGCTGCCAGTCCACCCACCAGAAATCGACGCCCTGCTCCTCAAAGTGCGCCATGACGCACTGCTCAAAGGCGCGCAGATAATGCTCGTCGGCCGCGTCAAACGGGAAGGGCTTTTCGCCGCGCGGATCCTCGCCAAGGGCCTTGGCCATCTGCGGATACAGCGCTTCGCAGGCGCGCACGCCGTCCGCCGGATGGTCGTTGAGCGTCACGCGCAGGCCGTGCGCATGCAGCCAGGAAAGCAGCTTCTCCGGCTCGGGGAATTTCTCCCTGTCCCAGGTGTAGCCCGTCCAGCCGGGGCCGTACTTGGGGTTGATGCTCGTCACATGCCAGTTCATGTCCAGCACGGCGACGGACAGCGGAATCCCGTCCTGCTCAAAGCGCTCCATGAGCGCCTGATAGCTCTCCTGCGTATACGGATAGAACCGGCTCCACCAGTTGCCCAGCGCATAGCGCGGCAGCGGCGGCGTCTTGCCCGAGAGGCGGAAGAAGTCCTTCAGGCAGGCCTTGTAATCGTGTCCGTAGGCGAACAGGTAGATGTCGATGCCGTGCGCCCTGGCCGGCATCAGACGGCCCGTCTCATCCATGCGCATGGACTGGCTGTCGTCAAGCACCGCATAGCCCTTTTCGGACATCAGGCCCTCACCCAGCGGGATTGCGCCGTCCGCCTCGTCCAGCGTGCGCGCCGTGCCCTTGAGCGTGCTGGGCTCGTCCCCGTAATGCCAGATGCTGGCATAGACGGAGAAGGCCCCCTTGAGCATCGCCTGCAGGCCCGTCTGGGAAAACGGCTTTTTGTCGTACTGAAGGCGAACGGCGTCGGTCTCCACCACCAGGCACCCAGCCTCGTCTCGCGCGGTAAAGGCCGGCGTCTCAAATTCGCGGCAGATGACCGCCTGCGTCGCCGTATCGCAGAACACATTCTCCGGATTGTACTCCAGGCGCAGAAGGCGGTCGGTGAGGACGGTGATGCGGTAGCCGTCGCCCTGCACCACCGCCTGTGGATTCGCCAGGGGACGGATGGGCCAAAGATCCGTAAATCTCATGGACATGCCTTCTTTCTCAAATGAGGGGCTGCTGCGTCCTGCAGCAGCCCCGCTTGCTTTGTTGCCTGCGCTGATTCAGCGGATGTTTACTGAGCGGTATAGCGCGCATAGGCGGCCAGCTCGATGTCGATCAGATCCTGAACGTTCATCGCTTCAAGCTGCGCGATGTAGGCGTCCCATTCCTCGTCCACACCGCCCTCGGTGATCCAGTGCGCATACTGCTGGCTCATGTAGCTGTAGATGTCCGCGCTCAGGAACGCCTTTTCATCCAGCTCGTCCGCCGTGTAGGCCACGACCGGGAAGGTGTCGCGGACATACGCCGCGCTCACCGCGTCGTCCGCCAGCTTGATGCCGTCGCCCTCGGTCGTCGGCAGGATGATGTTCTTCTCAAACTCGGCGTTCATGTACTTCGGGCCATGATCGCGGAAGGAGAAGGTCCAGCAGGAGGTGTCCAGGTTGATGCCGGACTCCGCGGTCGGCAGCAGCACCTCATAGGTGCCGTCGTCGTTCTTGGCGATCTTGCCGTCGCCGATGGAGCCGTAGTAGGTCTGCAGGGAGGCCTCGTCCGTGTAGAACTGATCCGCCCAGGTCAGCAGCGCGCCGACGTCCTTGCAGTTCTTGGTGATGACCAGCTCGTTCTTGCCGTAGTTGAGGAAGGTCGGGTCGGATTCGACGTAGCGGTTGCCGTCCGGGCCCTCGAGCGCCGGTACGACGACGTAATCCTTCGCGTTGCCCAGCAGCTCGGAGTCGGCCGTCCAGGCGAAGACGATGCCCGTGCGCGGGCCGGCCTCGGTGTCCTGAATCTTCGCGCGAACCATGTCGGCGGTCTGCGTGAAGTGCTCCGGATCGAGCGCGCCGCTCACGTACAGCTCACGCGCCCACTTGACGGCTTCCTTGTAGTTCTCCTGCATCGGCATGAAGACCGGCTCGCCCGCCGCGTTCATGCCCATGTAGTTGCCCGCGCGGGAGACCTGCGTGCCGAAGCACACCAGCAGGTTGTTCAGATCGCCGGACAGGGAGGAGGAGGCGATGAAGCCGTAGCGGCCCTCGCCGGACTGGGAGAACTTCACCAGCACGTCGGCCAGCTCGGCATAGGTCGTCGGCATCGCCAGGCCCAGCTCCTCGAGCCAGACCTTGTTGATGTACATCTGGTTCGCGGTGGACGGGCGCATCGGCAGCTTCTTGGGCAGCGACCAGATGTTGCCCTCGGCGTCGGTGACGAGCGCCTTCATGGCCGGGTCCTTCTCGAAGATGGCCGTCAGGTTGGGCATGTACTGCGGAATCAGCTCGCTGAGCTCAACGAAATAATCGGCGTTGGGGATGATGTCCGCGTCGGTCAGGGAGATGGAGCCGAAGAACGCGTCCGGCAGCGCGCTCAGGCCGCTGGCCAGCATCAGGGACTTCTGATCGGCCCAGTTCGCGTTGTAATAGGGCTGCCACTCGATTTCCACGCCGGTCTTCTCGCCGATCTCCTTGAGGAACGCGGTCTGGGTAAAGTCGGTGCCCCAGGTCTCGGTCCAGCGGACGACAGCCATCTTGACCGGGTCGGCCATGGCGGTTGCGCAGCACAGCAGCAGGCACAGCGCGAGGAGTACGGACAACAGTTTCTTCATGAAGATTCCTCCTTCTTATGATGTTCAGGCCATCCTTGGGCCTTGAATCCGAAAAAAACTCAGCCCTTCAGCGCGCCGATCATGACGCCCTGATTGAAGTACTTCTGCACGAAGGGATACATGGTCATGATCGGCAGGGAAGAGACGACGATGGCGCCGTACTTGATCAGGTTCGCCTGCCGGTTGACCTCGGCGGCAGCAGAGCCGGTCATGGCCGCGGCCGCCATCTCGTTGTTGATGAGGATGTTGCGCATGACCAGCTGCAGAGGATAGCGCTCAGGCGAGCGCAGGTAGATCATCGCGTTGAAATAGCTGTTCCAGTGGCCGACGGCCGCCCAAAGCGCGATGACCGCGATGATCGCCTTGGACAGCGGCAGCACGATCGTAAAGAAGTAGCGCAGGTTTCCGCAGCCGTCAATCTGAGCGGCGTCCCAAAGCTCCTGCGGCAGGCTGGTGTTGAAGAACGTCCTGGCCACGATGATGTAATACGCGATGACCGAGAACGGCAGCACCATGACCCAGAAGGTATCCAGCATGTGGAACCAATTGTTGAGGATGATGAACGTGGGGATCAGGCCGCCGCCGAAGAACATCGGGAAGATGAAAAACAGCGTGAAGAGCCTGCGCCCCACCAGATCCTTGCGGGACAGGACATACGCCACCGGGATGTTGACGCCGAGCATGATCATCGTGCCCACGAGCGTATACAGGATGGTGTTGCCATAGCCGGTCCACAGATTGCTCATGGAGAACAGGTGCCTGTATCCGGCCAGGGTGATGCCCTTCGGCAGCAGCAGGATATCGCCGCGCGCGACCAGATTCGGATCGCTGATGGAGGCGATGACGATAAAGTACATCGGATACAGCGCCACGATGACCAGCAGCACGGCCAGGGCGTACATCACGCAGTCAAAGACGAAGTCGCTCCTGAGCCGCCTGACGCGGTTTCGGTTTGTTTTTTGTGCCATCGTCACTTTGCATTCCTCCTTCTTACTCTGTAAATCCTCCTGTACAGTTCCGGCCTCGGCCGAAAAGCAATGGGATTTACAGCATTTCGTCGGTGATGCAACCGGCATCATGCCGGTTAGAACAGGGACGTATCGCCCATCCGCCTGGCGATCTGGTTGACCGTCAGCAGCAGGACGAAGTTGACGACGTTGTTGAACAGGCCGATCGCGGCGGAGTAGCTGTACTGGTTGCTCTGCAGGCCCATCTTGTAGACGTAGGTCGAGATGATCTCGCTGGAGGCGATGTTCAGGTCGTTCTGCAGCAGATACACCTTTTCAAAGCCGACGCTCATCACGCTGCCGGAGCGCAGGATAAACAGCGTCACCGCCGTGGGGATCAGCATGGGGATGTCGATGTAGCGCATCTTCTGCCACTTGTTCGCGCCGTCGACCACCGCCGCCTCATACAGCTGGGGATCGACTGCCGAGAGCGCCGCGATGTACATGATGGAATCCCAGCCGACGTGCTGCCAGGCCTCCGTCCAGACATAGATGCTGGAGAACGCATTGGCATTGCCCATCAGATCGCCTGTCCTGATGCCGACCATCGAGCAGAGCTTGGGGATCACGCCCGAGGAGGGCGACAGGAACAGGATGATCATGCCGCACATGACGACCGTGGAGATGAAGTGCGGCAGATAGGTTGACACCTGGAAGAACTTTTTGAAGCGCCTGGCATACATCTGATTGCACATCAGCGCCAGAAAGATCGGCAGCGGGAAGGTGACCGCAATGGTGTAGATGCTGATGACCAGCGTATTGCGGATGGTATTGGAGAACATATAGGAGCTGAAGTAGCGCTCAAAGTACTTGAGCCCCGCCCAGCTGCTGCCCCAGATGCCCTGCGCCGGCTTGAAGTTCTTGAACGCGATGATCACGCCGTACATCGGCAGATAGGTGAAGCAGATAAAGATGATGATTGCCGGCACCATCAGCAGATACAGGCCCCAGTTCCGCTTGATCCTGATCCATGTAAGGTTTCTTGACTGGCGCTTCATCAAGGCCATAGCAACCTCTCCTTCTGATACAAAGCCACGGGTGAGTTTATCGTTAAACTTTCATCTTAACTGAAGTATATCGTTAAATTTTTGGGTTGTCAATACATTCTACACAAATACTTCGCAATTATTCTTGCACAGCGTCAAATCAACCGGCGTGCTGTCGGCGGCATCCACGCCAAAGGTCTGTAAATCCGGCAGCGCTATGCCCTCAGCCGGTGCAGCGTCACCGGAGGTGTCAGCGGGCTATAGGCGCAAAGATATTCGCCATAGCCGCATTGGCGCGCGCATTTGTCGCCTGTCAGGCGACCAAAGACATCCCGGCTTCTGATAGACTATGGCTATCTAAAGCAGGGAGGTCTTTCATATGAAGAAGAATCTGACGGAACTGGTTTTCATTCTGGACCGCAGCGGCTCCATGAGCGGGCTGGAGGCGGACACCATCGGCGGCTTCAATTCCATGATTGAGCGGCAGAGAGGGGAAGAGGGCGAGGCGCTGGTCTCCACCGTGCTCTTCAACGGCAGCAGCGAGATCATCCATGACCGCGCGGATATCCGGCACATCGAGCCGATGACCAGGCGTCAGTACATCGCCTGCGGCTGCACGGCACTGCTGGACGCCATCGGCGGCGCGATTCACCACATCGGCAACGTCCATAAGTATGCCCGTGAGGAGGACAGGCCGGAGCACACACTGTTTGTCATCACCACGGACGGCATGGAGAACGCCAGCCGCCGCTACACCGCAGGTGAGGTGAAGGCCATGATTAAACGGCAGAAGAGCCTGTACGGCTGGGAATTCCTCTTCCTCGGCGCGAACATCGACGCTGTGGAAACCGCCGGGCACTTCGGCATCAGCGAGGATCGCGCGGTGAACTATCACAGCGACCACGAGGGAACTGCGCTCAATTACGACGTGCTCTCCGACGCCATCGCCGACGTGCGATGCAGCCGGCCGCTCGGGCGCGCGTGGAAGCAGCGCATTGACGAGGATTTTCGGCGCAGGAAGTGAGCCTTCGGCAGCCTCCCGCACCGCATCACAGCAAAAAAGAACCGCTTCCTGCAATCCGGTCAGGAAGCGGTTTTTCATGGCATGATGATGCGCGTCATCATCAGAACAGCAGCAGGCGGCTGGTCTCGATGGAAAGCACATCGCAGGTGATGGTGTAGGAGCTGAGCTGATTCGCCGCGCCGGAGTAGTGCGCGTCAAACTCGCCCGCGTTGTACGCCTCGTCCGTGTAGACCTGCTCGTCGGAATCAACGACATCCAGATGCACCAGATAGCTCACGCCGTCCAGCACCGCCAGCAGCGTGCCGCGCGCGCCGTCCTCGCTCAGGTTCAGCGCGTTCTGGCCATAGGTCAGCTCGACGATCACCTGATCCTTCCCGTCCGCGCCCTGCACGTACTTCCACTCGGAAATCGTGGACAGGCCGACGCTGCCGTCCGGATTCACGGACATGATCTGCGCATTGATGCCGGTCGGGGCGGCATAGCCCTCCTCCTTCGTCTGCGCGAGGGTCGCCAGATCGGAGCAGTTGGCGGCCAGCAGCGCGCCGGCGGCATTCAGCTCGTCGCCCGCGAGGGTCGTCTTGGTCGCGGAAGCGGACGTGTACGCGTCGATCTCCTCGGCAAACGCCTGAGCGCTCACCACGCAAAGCAGCGCAAGCAGCAGAACAAACAGCTTTTTCATTTTCGTATCTCCTTTCCTGCCGTTATACGGCGTTATCGTCATGATATCACATGGATGCGGCGGCAGGAATTTCAAAAAACGCATCGAATGATAAACGGTATTTATAAGCTGAAGGATCCGGAGGGCCTATGAACGAACGTCAGATCGAATGCTTTCTCGCCGTCGCGCACGGCGGCAACTTTACCGCCGCATCCAGGCAGCTGTTTCTGTCCCAGCCCGCTGTGACACACCAGATCCGTTCGCTGGAAAAGGAGCTGGGCGTCCGGCTCTTTGAGCGGGATACCGTGCGCACGCAGATCACACCTGCGGGCCAGGCCCTTCTGGAGGATGCCCGGCAGCTCTATACGCTGTTTCAGCACATGCGCAGGCAGTCGTCCGCCTTTACTGCCTCCGGCAGTCATCTCGTGCTGGGCTGCCCGGAGATCATGATCACGTCCAATCAGAGCGCCCTCTTCGAGATTGCGCGCCTTGCCCAGCAGGCGGAGCCGCCCATTTCGCTGGACTCGCGCATTGCCCTGAAGCCGCCCGCGCATGCGCAGCAGCTTCTGCGGGGGGAAATCGATCTGCTCATATCCGACCTGACGCTGCCCGAGCTGCAGCGGGACGAGCTGGCCTTCCGCCCGCTGTTCAAAAGCGGCGTGTACGCCTATCTGCACAGGGAGCATCCGCTGGCCGCGCAGCCGTCCCTGACCGTGCAGGCGCTCTCCGGCGAGCAGCTCTACTGGTATCCGGACCAGACGGCCTTTCTGGAGAGCATCCGCGCAGAGCTGCACGCCTGCTCGCCCATGCTCTGCGAGGACTGGAAGGATTCCTTCACCCAGGCGATTCCGCTGCTGCGCCCGTCGCGGGGTGTGACCTTCTATGCCTGTCCGCTCGAGCTGGACGCGCCCGTCGTCTGCCGCCCGCTCAGCCTGAAATCGCCCATCCCCATCGGCCTGGTCTGGCTGAAAAGGAGGAAGGACGCTCAGCTTGCCAGCCTCATCGACCTGATTGCGGGTATGCCCAGGGATGCCTGGCGAAACGGGGAATGAGGCGGGGATCGGTTCAGGCCTGTTCGTCCTCTCCGGCGGTGTGCAGCGTAAAGTGATTGCGCGTGCAGGAGAGCACGCCCTCCCGGCGCAGCCTGCCGATCTCGGCGGACAAGCCGCTGCGGTCTACGCCCAGATAGTCCGCCAGCTCCTGCCGGTCAAAGGGGATGGTCAGGCTGCGGCTGTGCGCCTGCCTGGCTTCCAGCAGCAGATAGGTCATCAGCTTGCCGCGGGTGGTGCGCTGGGCGGTGATCTCCAGGCGCCGGTGAAACGCGAGGTTCTTCGTCGCCAGAATGCGCATCAGGTTGTAGATCATCCGGTGATGATCGCCGCACGGATGATCGCAGGGGTGCAGGATCCGTGCGGCGGGGATCAGCAGCACGTCGCCCTTCTCGGCGGCGATGGCGTCCACGGGCATTTTCTCCATACCGGAGCACGTAAACGCCTCCGCGAACAGGTCGGAGGGGCCGAGCTTTGACAGGATGCTGCGGCTGCCGTCATAGCCCATGCGGACGATCTGCACTGCGCCGGAGAGGACGATGCCCAGATAACGGACGGGATCGCCCTCCGCCAGGATCGTCTCGCCCTTTTCGCAGCGCCGCACATGCGCGCCCAGGCACGTCAGCGCGGACAGCAGCCCGCCCTCCTCAATCCCCGTAAACAGGGGACAGGCTGTCAGGCAGTCCATATATTTCTGCATGTAATACGCTCCTTGTGTTGAAATTTCAACATACGTTCTGCGTTCAGTATACTATAATGACCACGCAAAGACAAGCGGGCTTTGCCCGTTTCCGGACTACTTTGCCGCGCAATGCATTCCGTACTCGCTTTGCGCGATTTCAAGATTCAAAAAATACCCGGCAATCGGGATGGGGGTTTGGTATGCTCAGAAGGATAATTCGAATCGACGAGGACGCGTGCAGCGGCTGCGGTGCGTGCGCGTCCGCCTGCCACGAGGGCGCCATTGAGATGGTGAACGGCAAGGCCAGACTGACGCGCGAGGACTACTGCGACGGCCTGGGCGACTGCCTGCCGGCCTGTCCGGCGAACGCGATCTCCTTTGAGGAGCGCGAGGCGCCCGCCTACGACGAGGCGGCGGTGCTGGCGGCAAAGCGGAAGAAGCATGAACACGGCTGCCCGGGCGCGGCATCCGCGGCCATCGCGCGTCCGCAGGCGGATGAGGCGCCCTCGGCGGCGCGGGCAGAAAGCCAGCTCAGGCAGTGGCCGGTGCAGATCAAGCTGGCGCCGGTCAAGGCGCCGTACTACGACGGCGCGCACCTGCTCATCGCGGCGGACTGCACGGCGTACGCCTACGCCAATTTCCACCAGGACTTCATCCGCAATCGGATTGCGCTGATCGGCTGTCCGAAGCTGGACGCGGTCGACTATGCGCAGAAGCTGACGGCCATTCTCGCCGGCAGCGACATCAGGAGCGTGACCATCGTGCGCATGGAGGTGCCCTGCTGCGGCGGCATCGAGCAGGCGGCCCGGCGCGCCATGCAGGCGAGCGGAAAAGCGCTGCCCCTGCAGGTGATCACCATCACCACCGACGGGCGCGTCAAGGCATAACCCGGACACAAACGGCAGAGCATAAAGCAAAAGGAATACAGGAGGAATGAAGAAGATGCACATTGCAAACGACATTCGGTACGTCGGTGTGAACGACCATGAAATCGACCTGTTTGAGGGGCAGTATGCCGTGCCAAACGGCATGGCCTACAATTCCTACGCGATCATCGATGAGAAGATCGCGGTGATGGACAGCGTGGACAGGCACTTTGCCGGCGAGTGGCTTGAGCATATTGGTCAGATGCTTGGCGAAAGAAAGCCGGATTATCTGGTCGTGCAGCACATGGAGCCGGATCATTCCGGCAGCATCCGGGCGTTCATGAATGCGTACCCGGAAGCGGTGATCGTCTCCTCCGCCAAGGCGTTTGCGATGATGAAGGCATTCTTTGGCGAGGATTACGCGGAGCGCAGGCTTGTCGTGGGAGAGGGCGGCACGCTGGCGCTGGGCCGTCACACGCTGCGCTTCTTCGCCGCGCCGATGGTGCACTGGCCGGAAGTGATCGTCACCTACGACGCGCTGGACCAGGTGCTCTTTTCTGCGGACGCCTTCGGCAAGTTCGGCGCGCTGGATGTACAGGAGGACTGGGCCGATGAAGCCCGCCGGTATTACATCGGCATCGTGGGCAAATACGGCGCGCAGGTGCAGGCGCTGCTCAAAAAGCTCGCCGGGCTTGATGTGAAGACCATCTGCCCGCTGCACGGCCCCGTGCTGACGGGAGACCTTGCGCCCTATCTGAAGCTCTATGACACCTGGTCCTCCTACCGGCCGGAGAGCCGCGGCGTTGCCATCGCTTGTGCCTCCATCTACGGCGGCACGATGCAGGCCGCGCAGCTGCTCGCCGAGAAGCTGGAGGCGCAGGGTGAAACCGTCGTGCTGTATGACCTGGCCCGCTGCGACATGGCGCAGGCGGTGAGCGACGCGTTCCGCTATGACCGCCTGGTGCTGGCCAGCGCGACCTACAACGCCGACCTGTTCCCGTTCATGCGGACGTTTATCCATAAGCTGACGGAGCGCGGCTTTAAGGGCCGCACGGTTGCGCTGATGGAGAACGGCTCCTGGGCTCCGATGGCGGCGAAGGTCATGCGCGGCATGCTGGAGGGCAGCAAGGAGCTGACCTTTGCCGAACCGGCGGTGAAGATCACCTGCGCGGTCAGCGACGAAAGCCGCGCGCAGATCGACGCGCTGGCCGCAGCGCTGCTCAGGTAACGCTCCGGTACGCGAACCTGACAAAATTGCCCGTCTGATTCGCACCGATCATGTGAATCATTCAAAATATGATACAAAAAATTATATTATTTATACGAACATTGAAGGAGAAACGGAAAAATGGTCTGACGACTTGATTTCGCAGAATGCATCGTGTATAATAATGACAAAAGTGAGGGAATTTGCAGAGAATTTTTCTGCATGGTTGCCTCAAATAAAATTCAGGAGTGATTACCAATGGCCCGTATTATTACTTTCGGCGAAATCATGCTCCGTCTGAAGAGCCCGGCGCTGGAGCGCTTCTTCCAGAGCCCGTCCCTCGAAGCCACCTTCGGCGGCGGCGAAGCCAACGTTGCCGTGTCTCTGGCGAACTATGGTATGGACGCTTCCTTCGTGACCGCGCTGCCGAACAACGCGATTGGCGAGGCCTGCCGTCGTGACGTCCGCTCCTTCGGCGTCGATGTGTCCAACATCAAGATGACCGACGGCCGTATGGGCATCTACTTCCTGGAGACCGGTTCCAACCAGCGTCCGTCCAAGGTCGTGTATGACCGTGCGGATTCCGCGATCGCCATCGCGCCGATCGATCTGTTCGATTGGGAGAAGATCTTCGAGGGCGCCGACTGGTTCCACATTTCCGGCATCGCTCCGGCCATCTCCGCCTCTGCTGCCGAGCTGTCCCTGGCCGCCTGCAAGGCCGCCAAGAAGTGCGGCGTGAAGGT
>CAMFCQ010000059.1 GCA_945948915.1 uncultured Clostridia bacterium
TGGCCCCAGCGGAGCGCGTTCCCCTCAGCAGCAATTCAATTCAAGTATCTTGTTAGTGAGCTTTAGCTCCCTATTGGCAAGTATGCTCTCACTCCGCCGTCGGCTCATCGCTTCTGTCCACCGCCGGGAGCGGCTGCGGCTTCTCCTGCGGGAGCGCGCGCCAGTCAAGCAGCCCCTGCACCACGCTTCTGGCCACCTGCTCCCGGTAGTCCTCCTGCAAAAGCTTCGCCTCCTCCTCCCGGTTGGACAGAAAGCCGCACTCCACCAGCACGCTCGGCACGCCCAGCGTCAGGATGTAGTAGTCCCCGCCCAGCGCCGTGCGCTTCTGCCGGGGGCTCAGGCCCTCGATCATCGCATTTTGGATCGCGCCTGCCAGCAGCCGCCCCGCCGGGCAGTCCTCGCGATAGAACACCTGCGGCCCGCTCTCGCCGCGTCCGGCATATTCGTTCATGTGGATGGAGATCACCACGTCCGCGTCGTTGATCCGGATGATTGCCGCGCGGCGCTGCATGTCCTGCAGCTTCCTGCGAATAGGCGGGTGCTCGTCGCACAGCGCATAGTCGCCCGTGCGCGTCATCACCACGTCTGCGCCCTGCAGCGTCAGCAGCTTCTCCACGCGCTGGGCCACAGCGAGGTTCAGCCCCTTCTCCGGCACGCCGCTGACCCGGCCCACCGCGCCGCCATCGTAGCCGCCGTGTCCCGCGTCCACCGCCACCGTCAGGCCCTTGAGCGGCCCCGGCACCAGCGCCGTCTGCGCGGGCGCAGCCTCCTGCGCAAACGTCTGCACAGCGCTTGAGCCAGCCGCATACAGGAGCGTCAGCGCGCACAGCACCGTCACGCCCAGCAGCATGCCCGTGTACAACCGATCCCGTTTTGCCGCCTTGCCCACATTCCCACATCCCCGCCTCTTGATATGCTGGCATATGCGCGCAGCGGGAAAAGCATGTCATCAAAATGGCAGCAGAATGATGATAGCTTCACAATCTTCATTCTCCCCCAAACAAATGTTACAATTCTTTTTCACAGCTTTTCCACGTTTCCCCACAGGTTATCCCCAGTTTTCCCCTGCATTATCCACAGATTGTTTCTGTATACACCAAAGGATTTTTCGTCTTTTCCCCCGAGTTATCCACAGTTATCCACAGCCTCTCCCGTGTTAGTTATGTACAGTTGTGGATAATTCGAGTTTTCCACAACCGGACAGAATTGAAAAAACTGCGCCGAATTGTTACGAATCCGTAATATAACCGACGCAGTTCTGACATATTTTATTGGAAACGCCTGGAAAAATTGTATACTTTATACGGTTCTCATCACACCAGCCGCAGCGACGGACAGGCATTGAGGTCCAGCCCGGCGATCTCCCCGCGCATCAGGCGGTAGAAGCCCGCGCTGCCGATCATCGCCGCGTTGTCCGTGCACAGGATGGGCGGCGGCATCACCAGGCGGATGCCGGCCTTCTGGCACTTGTCGTTCATCGTGTTGCGCAGGCCGGAGTTGCTGGCCACGCCGCCCGCCAGCGCCATGACCCGGCTTGCGGATTCCTTCGCCGCGAGCACGGCCTTGTCGCTGAGCAGTTCCACCGCCGCGTACTGGAAGCTGGCCGCGATGTCCGCCGCCGGCACGTCCTGCCCGTTCTGGCGCAGCTTGTGCACGGTGTTGATCAGCGCGGTCTTCAGGCCCGAGAAGCTGTAATCGTAGCGGCCCGGGGTCTGCACATGCGGCAGCTTCAGCGCGTGGGGATTGCCCTCGCGGCTCAGCTTGTCGAGCATCGGGCCGCCGGGGTACGGCAGGCCCAGCACGCGCGCCGCCTTGTCAAAGGCTTCGCCCGCCGCGTCGTCCATCGTCTGGCCCAGCAGCGTGTACACGCCGTAATCGTCCACCCGGACGATGTGCGAATGGCCGCCGGAGGCCACCAGGCAGACAAACGGCGGCTCCAGATCCTTGTGCGCGATGTAGTTCGCGCTGACATGTCCCTCGATGTGGTTGACCGGAATGAGCGGCTTGCCCGCCGCGTAGGCCAGCGCCTTCGCCGCAGATACGCCGATGAGCAGCGCGCCCACCAGGCCCGGCCCGTAGGTCACGGCGACGGCGTCCACGTCCGCAAGGGTCATACCCGCCTTTTTCAGGCACTCGTCCACCACCGGATCCACGCTCTCCACATGCTTGCGGGAGGCGATCTCCGGCACCACGCCGCCGTACATCGCGTGCAGCGGAATCTGCGAAGAGATGATCGAGGAAACGATCTCTCGGCCGTCGTGGATGATCGCCGCCGCCGTCTCGTCGCAGCTGGATTCAATCGCCAGGATCGTCGCGTGGCCGCTTGCACGCAGCCTGTCCGCCTGCTCCCTGGCACTCTGTTCGTAGTTCATGCGTCTTCTCCCTCAGTCAAATGCCTGCGGATCATGCTCTGTACGATCGCGTGCAGGACAATCAGCGTCACCCAGACGATCAGCAGCATCCGCAGCGCACGGTTTACGACATCCAAAAGCGTCTGCTCAAACAGCGCCTGGGGCATCATGCGGATCAGCACGTCCGTCTGCGGATTCATCAGCCACAGATCGTTGTCAAAGAGCAGCCCGTGCATGGCCGTGAACATCTGCGCAAAGCCGTCCGACGCAAGCGCGCCTGCCGCAAGCAGCGCCGCAAGCGCCAGCAGGCCAACCGCCGCAAGCCCACCGATGAGCCTTGGCAGGCGGCGGCGCTTAAGCTTTGCGCCCGTCCAGGCCGTCACGACGGCCAGCGCCGCCGCTGCGGTCAGCGCTGCCCGGCTCATGCCGGAAACCTGCGCGATCAGCGCGCGCACGTCGCGCATGTGCTGCCGCTCGTTTTCATTCAGCATCTCCGGCAGCGCGTCCGCCCCGCCGGTCACATAAGCCGCCAGCTCGCCGGCTGCGGCCTGCTGCTGCGCCGGATCAAGGCCGATGTATGCGCTGACCTCCTCCTCGGAGGCAAAGCCATTTGCCCGCATGACCGCCTGCCGGGACTGCGCGCTGTAAAGCGCCTCGTCCCCGGCAATGCTCTCCACCGCCGTGCCCAGCGCGCCCAGCGCCGCAAGCAGCACCATCAGGCCCGTCAGGATGCCGGTGATCCATGCCATCTTGTTCATTACTCTTCCCTCTTCAACCGGAAAAGCCCTCCCCCACAGGGGAGGGCCGGTTCTGTCACTGCATCTGCAGATACGCCGTGATGAAGCCGTCGATTTCGCCGTCCATCACCGCGTCCACATTGCTCGTCTCGTAGCCGGTGCGGTGATCCTTCACCATGGAGTACGGATGGAAGACGTAGGAGCGGATCTGGCTGCCCCATTCGATTTTCTTCATCTCACCCTTGATGTCGGCCATCTTCTCCTCGCGCTCGCGCTCGCGCAGCTCCAGCAGCTTGGCCTTGAGCATGCGGATACAGTTCTCGCGGTTGTGCACCTGGTCGCGGCTCGTCTGGGAGGAGACGACAATGCCCGTCGGGTAGTGCGTCATGCGCACGGCGGAGGAGGTCTTGTTGACGTTCTGTCCGCCCGCACCGGAGGCGTGGTACACGTCGGTGCGCACGTCCTTCATGTCGATCTCGATGTCGTCGTCGTCTTCCTCGATGATCGGGGAGACGTCCAGCGAGGAGAAGCTCGTCTGGCGGCGCGCGTTTGCGTCGAACGGGCTGATGCGCACCAGACGGTGCACGCCCTTCTCGCCGCGCAGGAAACCGTAAGCATTCTCGCCGGTGATTTCCATGGTGATGGACTTGAGGCCAGCCTCGTCGCCGTCCAGAATGTCGATGACCTTCACGTCAAAGCCGTGGCGCTCGCAGTAGCGCTGGTACATGCGGCTGAGCATCTGCGTCCAGTCCTGCGCCTCGGTGCCGCCGGCGCCGGCATGCAGGGAGATGTACGCGTTGTGGTTGTCGTAGTCGCCGCGCAGCAGCGTCTCCAGGCGCAGCTCGGCCAGGTCCTCCGTCAGCTTTTTGATCTCCTCGCCCGCCTCGGCCACGAGATCGGCGTCCTGCATCTCCTCGGCGAGTTCCATGGTCGCCTCCACATCGTCCGCGCGCGAGATGAGCTTGCCATAGTGCTCCAGCTTGTTTTCGATGATGCGCACCTTCTTGGAGACCTGCGTGGAGCGCTCCAGATCATTCCAGAAATCCGGCTCGTTCATGGTCTCGTGCAGCTCCATGTGCTGCTCCTTGAGGCTCTCGATGTTCAGCGCGCCGCCCACCTCGGTGATGCTCGCGCGGATCTGGCCCAGCTGCTGGCGATACGTATCCAGTTCGATCACGGTGATTCACTTCCTTTATTCAATCCATGTCTGATGTCTTGTGTATGATTGTCTGCCCAGAAGGCTTCATTTGCCGTTGTAAGCAGCATTGTCGGAATCGCAATAGTCGCCTTTTGCGCTTCGCGCAGGGGTACGTTGGGCTGCTGCCCAAACCTGCTTGGGGATTTCATCCCCAAACCCCTTCTTCGCTTCGCGCGTATGGCCCGTTTCTTGGAGAATTAAGCCTCTTTGCCGCAGCAGTTCTTGTACTTCTTGCCGCTGCCGCACGGGCAGGGATCGTTGCGCCCGGGCTTTTTCGTCACCTTCTTGGTGCCCGCCGGTCCGCCTGCGGCCTTGGCCTGCTCCAGGTTGGTCTCCTTCACCTCGGCCACCTGCCTGCGCTCCTGCGGCACATTGATGCGCGCCTGATACATCCTGCGCACAGTGTCCTCGCGGATGAGCTGCACCATCTCGTCGAACATGTCGTAGCCCTCGAGCTGGTACTCGGTGATCGGGTTGCGGTTGGCGAAGGCGCGCAGGCCGATGCCGTCGCGCAGCTGATCCATCGCGTCGATGTGATCCATCCAGCGCTTGTCCACGCAGGTGAGCAGCACCACGCGCTCAAGCTCGCGCGTGTCGATGCCGATCCTGGCGAACTCCTCCTCGCGCAGGGCGTAGAAGTCGCGTGCCTCCTGCTTGAGCAGGGCGGTCAGCTCGTCCTTGGGAATGTGGCTGAGCTTGTCCTCATGCGCCGCAAAGAAGCCTACGCGCGCGCACAGGCGCTCCATGTAGTTCTTCAGGCCCTCCATATCCCAGTCGAGCGTGTCGTCGCCGTTGCCGCAGTACAGGGCAATGGCCGCGTCGATCAGCTTCTCGGCCATGGTCGCGATGGTGTCGTGCATGTCACGGCCTTCGAGCACCTGCCTGCGCTGCTCGTAGATCTCCTTGCGCTGCTCGTTCATCACGTCGTCGTACTGGAGGACGTTCTTGCGGATCTCGTAGTTGCGGCCCTCGATGCGCTTCTGCGCGTTCTCGATCTGGCCGGTGAGCATCTTCGCCTCGATCGGCTCCGTCTCGCCCACGCCCAGCTTCTCAATGACGCCGCTGACCTTGTCGCTGCCGAACAGGCGCATCAGGTCATCCTGCATGGAGATGAAGAACTGCGAGGAGCCCGGATCGCCCTGACGGCCGGCGCGGCCGCGCAGCTGGTTGTCGATTCGGCGGGACTCGTGGCGCTCGGTGCCGATGATGTGCAGGCCGCCCACGGCGACCACGCGGTCATGCTCGGCGTCGGTCTGCTGCTTGAAGTCGGCGTAGAGCTGCTTGTACACCTCGCGGGCGTCGAGCACCTCCTGCGGGACGTTCTCGTTGAAGCCGGTGGCGTCCTCGATGACCATCTCGTCGTAGCCCTTCTGCTTCATCGCACGGCGGGCCAGGTACTCGGGGTTGCCGCCCAGCAGGATGTCCGTGCCGCGGCCCGCCATGTTCGTGGCGATGGTAACCGCGCCGTAGTGGCCGGCCTGTGCGACGATCTCGGCTTCCTTCTCGTGGTACTTGGCGTTGAGCACCTCATGCGCTATGCCGCGCATCTTCAGCATCTTGGACAGCAGCTCGCTGACCTCGACGGACACGGTGCCCACCAGGATCGGCTGGCCGGTCTTGTGGCGGTTCTCGATCTCGTCAACCACCTGCAGGAACTTGCCCTTCACGGTGGTGTACACCAGATCGTTCATGTCCTTGCGGATCATCGGACGGTTGGTCGGGATCTGCACCACGTCCAGCGCGTAGATGCCCTTGAACTCCTCCTCCTCGGTCTTGGCCGTGCCGGTCATGCCGGAGAGCTTCTTGTACATGCGGAAGTAGTTCTGGAAGGTGATGGTCGCCAGCGTCTTGCTCTCGCGCTCGACCTTCACGTGCTCCTTCGCCTCGATGGCCTGATGCAGGCCGTCGGAATACCTGCGGCCAACCATCAGGCGGCCGGTGAACTCATCGACGATGATGACCTGATCGTTCTGCACGACGTAATCCACATCGCGCTTCATCAGCGCGTGCGCGCGCAGCGCGGCGTTGATGTGGTGCACCAGCTCGTTGTTGGCCATGTCGGAGAGGTTCTCCACGCCGAACCAGCGCTCGGCCTTGGCGGCGCCGGCCTCGGAGAGGTTGCAGGTCTTCTTCTTCTCGTCCTTGACGAAGTCCTTGCGCATGGCCGCCTTCTCCTCTTCGGAGAGCGGGTTCTCGGCCCAGCGGTCCTCCTCCGGCTCCACGCCCTCCTGCAGGGTGCAGACGAAGCGGTCCGCCTTCTCGTACAGGTCGGTGGACTTGTCGCCCGCGCCGGAGATGATCAGCGGGGTGCGCGCCTCGTCGATGAGGATGGAGTCCACCTCGTCCACGATGGCGAAGTGATGGCCGCGCTGCACCATGTTCTTCTGGTAGATGACCATGTTGTCGCGCAGGTAGTCAAAGCCCATCTCGTTGTTGGTGCCGTAGGTCACGTCGCAGGCATAGGCCGCCTTGCGCTCCTCCTGCGTCAGGTCGTGGACGATGACGCCCACGCTCATGCCCAGGAAACGGAAGATGCGGCCGATGTCCTCGCCCTGGAACTTGGCAAGGTAATCGTTGACGGTGACGACGTGCACGCCCTCGCCGGTGAGCGCGTTGAGGTACGCCGGCATGGTCGCCGTCAGGGTCTTGCCCTCGCCGGTCTTCATCTCGGCGATGCGGCCCTGATGCAGCACGATGCCGCCCATCATCTGCACCCGGAACTGGCGCTTGCCGGTCACGCGGCAGGTGGCCTCGCGCACGACGGAGTACGCCTCCGGCAGCAGCTGATCCAGCGTCTCGCCGTCCTGATAGCGTTTTTTGAATTCATCGGTCTTGGCGCGCAGCTCGCTGTCGCTGAGCTTTTTGTGCGCCTCCTCATAGGAATCGATCTTATCGACAATCTTTTGCAGTCTCTTGATCTCCCCGGCAGTCGGGTCGAATAGCTTGCTGAATAAACCCATTGTCTTCCTCCAAACCGCGAAGCGGCCCTCCTGCGTTTGCCGACAGGTTTCCATACTCCGCTAATGATATATTGTATCATCATCGGGCTTTTTTAGCAACCTTTACAGCAATAATTCGGTTTTCAGTCAGCCGCAGCACTGCATGACAGCATGAAAAAGAACGCTCCCGTTGCCCGGGGAGCGTCCCTTTGTTCGATTTACACGTTGAACAGCAGCTCGCCGTACGTCGGCATCGGCCACGCGCCGCTGTCCACGATCATCTCCAGATGATCCACCGGTGCGCGCAGCATCTCCATCGCCGGGCAGACCTCCTCATGATAGGCCTTCGCCTGCGCCTCGCCCGTCATGGACGCGGCCTTCGCCTGCTTTTCGCGCAGGTCGGCCAGCGCGGCGCTCGCCTGCCGGAGCAGCACGGTCACGCGCGTGAGCAGCTCGCGCTGCACGCTCGCGTCGATGCCCAGGCGCTCCACCTGCACGGCCGCGTCGGCCAGCTCCCGCGTGTAGCGGATCACCGCCGGGATGATGTCCTTGCCCGCCATGTCGATCATCGTCAGCGCCTCGATGTTGACCGTCTTGGCGTAGAGCTCGTAGGACACGTCCGCGCGGGCGCGCAGCTCCTTTTCGGTGTACACGCCGTGGCGCTCAAACAGCGCGACGGCGTCCGGCGTCACCAGCTCGGGGATGGCGTCCACCATGCTTTTGATGTTGGGCAGGCCGCGGCGCGCCGCCTCGGCAATCCACTCGCCGGTGTAGCCATTGCCGTTGAAGATGATGCGCTGGTGCGCCGCCATCTCACGGCGGATGAGCGCGTGCAGCGCCTCCTCAAAGTTCTCCGCCTGCTCCAGCTCGTCGGCAAACTGAGAAAGCGCGTCGGCGGCGAGGGTGTTGAGCACCGTGTTCGCGTCGGCAATGCAGCCGGAGGACGGCGTCATGCGGAATTCAAACTTGTTGCCCGTGAAGGCGAACGGGGAGGTGCGGTTGCGGTCGCCCGCGTCGCGGCGGATGACGGGCAGCGTGGACACGCCGACCTTCATGTTGGAGACGGACGGGACGCTCTCCTCATTGCCCTCGATGATGTGCTCGACGATCGCCGTCAGCTGATCGCCCAGGAACATGGAGATGACCGCCGGCGGCGCTTCGTGGCCGCCCAGGCGATGATCGTTGCCGGGGTTGGACGCGCTCATGCGCAGCAGGCCCGCATGCTCGTCCACCGCCTTCATCACCGCGGCGAGCATCAGCAGGAACATGTCGTTGTGCTGGGGCTGCTTGCCGGGGGCGAGCAGGTTGCGTCCGGTATCCGTCGTCAGGCTCCAGTTGTTGTGCTTGCCGCTGCCGTTGACGCCGGCAAACGGCTTTTCATGCAGCAGGCATACCAGGCCGTGGCGCAGGGCAACCTTCTTCATGACGTTCATGATGAGCATGTTCTCATCCGTCGCCAAGTTCGCGGTGTTGAAGATCGGCGCCAGCTCGTGCTGGGCCGGCGCGGCCTCGTTGTGCTCGGTCTTCGCCGGGATGCCCAGCTTCCACAGCTCCACATCCAGGTCGCGCATGTAGTTGCTCACGCGCTCCTTGATGGCGCCGAAGTAATGATCCTCCATCTCCTGCCCCTTGGGCGGCATTGCGCCAAAGAGCGTGCGGCCGGTGAAGATCAGGTCCTTGCGCTTCAGGTAGGTTTCGCGGTCAACGATGAAATATTCCTGCTCCGGGCCGACGGATGCGATGACCTTCTGCGTCTGCGTGTCGCCGAAGAGACGGCAGATGCGCACCGCCTGCTTGCTGATGGCCTCCATCGAGCGCAGCAGCGGGGTCTTCTTGTCCAGTGCCTCGCCCGTGTAGGAGCAGAACGCCGTGGGGATGCACAGCGTCTTGGTGTTGCCGTTGTCGTAGATGAACGCGGGGCTGGTGATGTCCCAGACGGTGTAGCCGCGCGCCTCAAACGTCGCGCGGATGCCGCCGGATGGGAAGGACGACGCGTCCGGCTCGCCCTTGATGAGCTCCTTGCCGCTCATCTCCATGATGACGCCGCCGTCGCTCTGCGGGTTGATAAAGGAATCGTGCTTCTCGGCGGTCGTGCCGGTCAGCGGCTGGAACCAGTGGGTGTAGTGCGTTGCGCCCTTCTCGATCGCCCATTCCTTCATGGCGGTCGCCGTCGCGTCCGCGACCACCGGCTCCAGCTCCTCGCCCGTCGCCATGCTGCGCTTGAGGCTCCTGTAAATCGCCTTGGGCAGGCGCGCGCGCATCTCCTGATCGCCAAACAGGCTGCTGCCGTACATCTCGGGAATATTCAGCTTTTCGCTCATCAACGGTTCTCCTTTGATCCGTTCGCCGCAGAGCGCGGCGCTTTTTTCCTGTGTCATTGTTCGGGCCAAAGCCCATAATACAATACATCATGCCCCCTGCCAAAAGCAATTCAAAAAGCAATCGCTTCGGAATTGCCTTTGATTCTTTCGTTTTTTCATCAAATACTTATTTATGTAAATCTTTCCGCCGCGCGCCGCCCTCGGACACAGTGTCTCAGGATTTTCAAGCCTTTGTCAAGGATGCCGCCGGCAGCGCCGGTTCGTTTCTGCGGCATCTGGCACCGCTGCCAGACGAAAGCTGCTGGCATTTGCTGCCCCGCCCATGCTTGTGCAGCCGGGCTTATTCGCCGCCGGCTTTCCAGCATAAACTGAAAAAGCAGGCCGCGCCCGTCTTTTCCGCGCGGCATGCCCGCGATGCAGCCGGGAGAAAATCCTCGTGCGGCAGCGCGGACACACCGTCAGGCAAACGCATATCCTGCCATCAGGCAGGCGCAAAGCGATGCGCATGTCCGGCGGGATTCGCCGCCGCAAAGCCAAATCAGTTGGAGGGATTCTCATGGCGCACTATGCGGTTCGCGAAAGCCCGCCCCTGCGGGGAGAAATACCCATCAGCACGTCCAAAAATGCCGTGCTGCCCATCATGTGCGGCGCGCTGCTGACGCGCGAGGACGTGCGCATCGAAAACCCGCCGAACCTGACCGACGTATCGACCCTCTCCTCGCTGCTTGAGGCCTGCGGCTGCCGCGTCAGGCGCGAGACGGGCGCGCTCATCCTCACGGCCAGCGGCTTCAAAAACCCGCAGGACGAGGAGGACGTGCGCAAGATGCGCGCATCCGTGCTCGTTCTGGGGCCGCTTCTGGCGCGGCTGCACGAGGCGCGCATTCCGCTGCCTGGCGGCTGCGCCATCGGCCAGCGGCCCATCGATCAGCACCTCAAGGGCATGAGCGCGCTGGGCGCAAAGGTGCACTTTGACCACGGCGGCGTGACGCTGTGCGGCCGTCTGCGCGGCGCGACGATCTACCTCGACATGCCGTCCGTCGGCGCGACGGAGAACCTGCTCATGGCCGCCACGCTCGCCGAGGGCACGACGCGCATCGAAAACGCCGCCAAGGAGCCGGAGATCGTCGATCTCGCCGCGTTCCTTTCGTCCATGGGCGCCAGGATCTCCGGCGCGGGCACCTCGACCATCGTCATCGAGGGCGTGTCCTCGCTGCACGGCACAACCTGGCAGCCCATCGCCGACCGCATCGAGGCCGGCACCATGGCCTGCGCCTGCGCCATCACCGGCGGCGAGCTGATGCTGCGCGGCGCGCGCGCCGATCATCTGCGCAGCCTGCTCTTCAAGCTCAGCGAAGCGGGCGTACATATTCACGACACACCGGGCGGCCTGATGGTGCTGGGCCGGGCCAAGCAGCCCTTTGAGATCCGCACGATGGTCTATCCCGGCTTTCCGACCGACCTGCAGGCCCCGATGATGGCCGTCGCCTGCAAGACGCCCGGCACCAGCGTATTTTTGGAAACCATCTTTGAAAACCGCTTCATGCATGCCGCGGAGCTCTCGCGCCTGGGCGCGCACATCCGCGTGGAGAACCGCGTCGCCGTCGTGGAGGGCACGCCGTACCTGACCGGCGCGCCCGTCACCGCCACCGATCTGCGCGCAGGTGCGGCGCTGATCCTGGCCGGATTGTGCGCGGAGGGCGAGACGCTGGTTAATGACGCCGACGGCCACATCACCCGCGGCTATGAGCGCATCGAGGAGAAGCTCGCGGGCGTCGGCGGTCTGGTCCGCAGGGTCTGCATGCCATAATACCTTGCCCCGATTCCCGCACCACCCTACGCTAACCAAAAGAGCTGCAAAGCATCCTGCCTTGCAGCCCTTCTCCATTCACTTTTTCATTGCTTTTCCGCGTCGTATACGACCGTCACGCTCGCGCTGACGGACACGCTGCCCGAGCGGATGCCGGTCGCGCTGGAAGATTCGCTCTTCATCACGCTCATGTCCGCCGCGCCGTTGACGACATAGCCCTCATTGTAGCCGCCGTTCTCGGTGATGCTGCGCAGTCCGGTCAGCGTCAGGCCACCGGTCGCCGCCATGCGCAGGGCCTTCTGCTCCGCGTGCTGGATGGCCAGCTCCAGCGCCTGCTGGTACAGCTCGCTTCGGGTGGAGACATCGTAGGTCACGCTATAGATCTGGGAGAATCCGCTGTCCGACAGCGCGCCGATCACGCTGTCGAGCATCTCCACATCGCGGCAGGTGATGGACAGCGTATGGTTGGCCTCGTAGCCGATCATCGTGTTGTTCTCGTAATTGTAGCGGGGGTAATAGGAGTAATCGCTGGTCACGATGTCGTCGTCCTTCACGCCCAGCTCCAGCAGCCTGGCGGTCGCCGCTTCGACGATCCTGTTCATCTCCTCCTGCGCGCCGCTCACGGTGCCCGCCGTCACGGAGGTGTTTGCCGTCACCGTCACCTCGTCCGGATCGGCCGTCACCTGCGCCGTGCCCTGCACAGTGATGCTCGCCATGCCCGCCATTTCCACGCTCGGCACGGATGCGGTCATCGGGTTTTCCGCCAGCGCCGCCGCAGAGGCAAACGCCATGACCACGGCCATCATCGCCGCAAAGATCCTTTTGTTCATGAGAAGAACCTCCTTGTTTCATGAATTACGCCTATTTGACGTGCAGGCTCCCGATTTTCTTCCCAGATCTTTCCGCATTTCACAAAGTGATCACATTTGGCGCGCAAAGAACGGGCGGCTTCCTAAAAACCGCCCGTTTTGAGTCTATGCAGTTAGCCCACGATGATGCTCTTGCCCGTCATTTCCTTCGGAACCGGCAGGCCGATGTAGGGCAGCATGGTCGGCGCGATGTCCGCCAGGCAGCCGCCATCGCGCAGCGTCACGTCGCCCACGCCAGCGGCCAGGAACGGCACCGGGTTGGTGGTGTGCGCGGTGAACGGGGAGCCGTCCTCGTTCTTCATCTTGTCCGCGTTGCCGTGATCGGCGGTCAGGAACATGCAGCCGCCCATCTCCCTGGTCGCCTCCCAGACCTTGCCGACGCACGCATCGACGGCCTCCACGGCCTTGACCGCCGCGTCGAACACGCCAGTGTGGCCGACCATGTCGCAGTTGGCGAAGTTGAGGATGATCACGTCGTACTTGCCGCTGCGGATGCGCGCGGCGCACTCGTCGGCCACCTCGTAGGCGCTCATCTCCGGCTTGAGGTCATAGGTCGCCACCTTCGGGGACGGGATGACCATGCGGTCCTCGCCCTCGCACGGCGCCTCGCGGCCGCCGTTGAAGAAGAACGTGACGTGCGCGTACTTCTCAGTCTCGGCGATGCGCAGCTGGGTCTTGCCATTCGCGGCCAGGTATTCGCCCAGCACGTTGGTCAGCGGAACCGGCGGATAGGCGACCTCAACGTTCGGCATGGTCTTGTCGTACTCAGCCATGCAGACGTACTGCACCGGGAAGCGGCCATAGCGGCGCTCAAAACCGGTGAAATCGTCGTCCACGAACGTGCGGGTGATCTCACGCGCGCGGTCCGGGCGGAAGTTCAGGAACACAACGGTGTCGCCCTCGGACACGCGGCCGCCCTCGCAGGTGACGCACGGGAGGATGAACTCGTCGGTCACGCCGGCCTCGTAGGTCCTGTCCATGCACTCCTGCCAGGACGCAGCCTTTTCGCCCTCGCCGTACACGAACGCGGCATACGCCTTCTCCACGCGGTCCCAGTTGGAGTCGCGGTCCATAGCGTAGTAGCGGCCAGTCACGGTCGCGATCTCGCCCATGCCCAGCTCGTCGAGCTTGCCCTGCACGTCGGCCAGGAAGCCGCGGCCGGACTTGGGATCGGTGTCACGGCCGTCCATGATGGCGTGGATGTAGACTTTCGCGGCGCCCAGGTGCTTGGCCAGGTCGAGCAGGCCGAAGAGGTGCTCGATGTGGCTGTGCACGCCGCCGGTGCCCTGCAGGCCCATGAAGTGAATCGCCTTGCCCGCGTCGATGGCCTTCTTCATGTTGCGAACGAGCACGTCGTTCTCCTTCATGGTGCCGTCGAGGATGGACTTGGTGATCAGCGTCAGCTGCTGATAGACGATGCGGCCCGCGCCGATGTTGGTGTGGCCGACCTCGCTGTTGCCCATCTGGCCGTCGGGCAGGCCGACCGCCATGCCGGAGGCATTGATGAGGGTGTGGGGGCAGCTGGCAAACAGCGCGTCAAGGTTCGGCTTGTTGGCCACGGCGATGGCGTTGCCATCGGTGGTCTCCGGCATGCCGTAGCCGTCCATGATGCAAAGCAGAACGGGTTTCTTGGTCATATGAAACTCCTTCTTACTCTGTAAGTCCTTCTGCAAAGCTCCGGACTCGGCCGCAAAGCAACAGGACTTACATAAGTTGGTCGGTGATGCAACCGGCATCATGCCGGTTTACTTATCAAAGTTGACGACCTGGGCGAAGTCCGGCGCCTTCAGGGACGCGCCGCCGATGAGGCCGCCGTCGATCTCCGGCTGCGCCATCAGGCCCTTGCAGTTCTTCGGGTTCATGGAGCCGCCGTACTGAATGCGCACCTCGTCCGCCGCATCGCCGTAGACGCCGCGGATGGCCGCACGGATGACGCCGATGGTCTCGTTGGCCTGCTCGTCGGTGGCGGTCAGGCCGGTGCCGATGGCCCAGACCGGCTCATAGGCGATGACCACGTTCTTCACCTGCTCGGCGGTCAGACCGGTCAGGGCGATGAGGGTCTGATAGGCGACCAGCGCGTTGGTGTAGCCCGCCTCGCGCTCTTCCTTCTTCTCGCCCACGCAGATGATCGGGGTCAAGCCGGCCTTCACGGCAGCCAGGGTGCGCAGGTTGACGGTCGCGTCGGTCTCGCCAAAGTACTGACGGCGCTCGCTGTGGCCCAGGATGACGTACTCCACGCCGCATTCCTTGAGCATCGCGGCGCTCAGCTCGCCGGTGTACGCGCCGGACTCCTTCCAGTGCATGTTCTGCGCGCCCAGCTTGATGTTGGTACCCTTGATGACCTCGGCCACCGCAGCAAAGTTGACCGCCGGAACGCCCACGACGACGTCACAGTTCGCGTCCTTGACCAGCGGGATCAGCTCGGTGACGAGCGCCTTGGCCTCGGACGGGGTCTTGTTCATCTTCCAGTTGCCTGCAATGATCGGCTTACGCATAGCAGTATTCTCCTTTATTTCATAAGATAAGCCCCGGCGCGGCCTGAGGGCCGGCCGGGGCAAGTATGTGTGGGGAATTACTTCTCGTCAAGGCACGCGACGCCCGGCAGGGTCTTGCCCTCCAGGTACTCCAGGGAAGCGCCGCCGCCGGTGGAGATGTGGGTCATCTTGTCGCCCAGGCCCATCTGCTCGACAGCCGCAGCGGAGTCGCCGCCGCCGATGATGGTGATCGCCTCGGACTCCGCCAGCGCCTTGGCGACAGCCAGGGTGCCCGCAGCCAGGGTCGGGTTCTCGAACACGCCCATCGGGCCGTTCCAGATGACGGTCTTGGCGGTCTTCACGGTCTCAGCAAAGAGCGCAGCGCTCTTCGGGCCGATGTCGCAGCCCTCCATGTCGGCCGGGATCTTGTCGCAGTCAACGACGACGGTCTCCACCGCGGCGTCGATCGGATCCGGGAACGCCTTCACGCAGACGGTGTCGATCGGCAGCAGCAGCTTGACGCCCTTCTCCTCGGCCTTCTTGAGCATGTTCTGGCAGTACTCGATCTTGGTCTCGTCCAGCAGGGAGTTGCCCACCTCCAGGCCCTTCGCCTTGAGGAAGGTGAACGCCATGCCGCCGCCGATGATCAGGGTATCCACCTTCTCCAGCAGGTTCTCGATGACGTTGAGCTTGTCGGCAACCTTCGCGCCGCCCAGGATGGCGACGAACGGACGGTCAGCGTTCTCCAGAGCCTTGCCCATGATGGACAGCTCCTTGCCGATCAGGTAGCCGGCAACGCAGGGGCTGAGGTACTCGGTCACGCCCGCGGTGGAGCAGTGCGCGCGATGGCAGGAGCCGAACGCGTCGTCCACATAGCAGTCGGCCAGGGAAGCCAGCTCCTTGGAGAAGGTCTCGATGTTCTTGGTCTCTTCCTTGCGGAAGCGGGTGTTCTGCAGCAGCACGACGTCGCCGTCCTTCATCGCGGCAACGGCGGCCTTGGCGTTCTCGCCCACGACGGTATCATCATCGGCGAAGACAACCTTCTTGCCCAGGTACTCGGACAGGCGCTCGGCCACCGGCGCCAGGGAGAACTTCGCCTCCGGGCCGTTCTTCGGCTTGCCCAGGTGGCTGCACAGGATGACCTTGCCGCCGTCGGCGATCAGCTTCTTGATGGTCGGCAGCGCCGCAACGATGCGCTTGTCGTTGGTGATCTTGCCGTCCTTCATCGGGACGTTGAAGTCGCAGCGGACGAGCACCTTCTTGCCAGAGACATTGATGTCCTCAACAGTCATTTTCGCCATGGGGTATTCCTCCATTCAACCTATAAACATTCTCCCGATTTGTTATTGTCCGGCGCGCGCATCGGGATCTGCGCCTGCCGTGAAAGCCGCGGGCATGCCGGGCTTTGCTTGCTCTGTGATCATGCGGGCAGAATCCCACAGATCACCATTACTATAACACCTTTTCCCATGCTTGTCAAACGATTGTCAAATCATTCACGCAAATTTGGCGGATTATTCGCGCAGAAGCTCCATCATCCGCACGGCAGCGCCCTCGTCCGTCACCAGCAGCCTGTGCGTGTGATGCGCGCAGACCGCGATGATCGCCTCCGCGCTGCCGCTGCCCACAGCCACCGTGCACACGCGCCTGCCCGTCTCCTGCGAGCGCAGCGCCGCGCGGCCGCCCACAGCCCTGCCCTGCGCGTCGATAAACACGCCCAGCGCCTCCGCCACGGCGCCGCTCCTTTCAAGCGCCTCGCGCTCGGCTGCGCCCAAAGCGCCCGTCTGCTCCCGCGCGCGGCTGACGCCGTAGAGCAGCACGTCCGCATGGCGCAGAAGCTCCAGCGCCTCGCGCACCTGCGGCACGCGCGAGAGCTCCTCGACCGCCTGCTGGGAAATGCCCTGTGGCAGATGCAGCAGCCGGCACTGGCCGCCCAGCCGCGCGGCGAAGGCCTCCGCCACGGCGTTCGCCTGCAGCGCCATCGGCCCGTTCACGCCGCCCTGCGCCGGCACCACGGTCACGTCCGACGGCGCGGCGGAGGAAATCGCCTCCGCCGTCATGCGCATCATCTGCCCGCCGGAGACCGCCAGCACGTGCGCGTCCTGCAGAAGGAACCGCACCTGCCGCGCAGCCGCCTCCGCCGCCTCCGCGCGCACGCTTTCGTCCCGGTCCGCGTCGCCGCGCACCACGCACACGCGCTCCACGCCCAGCTTGCGCGAGAGCGCCAGCTCCATCGAGGACAACGACCGCCGGCCGCGGCTGACCGCGCGCGCCGTCTCCACCAGCTCCCTGCCCCGCTCCGTCAGCTCCATGCCCGCGGCGCTCTGGGTGATGCAGCCCGCGCCGCGCAGCGCGTCCGCTGCGGAGCGCACCTCTCGCTCGGGCAGGTGCAGGCGCTGGGCCAGCGCCCTGCGGCCAATCGGCCCCAGCGCCGCCACGCGCTCGAGCACCAGCGTGCGCAGCTCGATCTCCTCCATCAGGTCCGGTGCAATCTCAAACAGCGTCTCCAGAATCGACGTGTCCATAATCCTCCTCCGTGCAGGACGCTTTTCGCCCCGCTCACGTCTTTTGTCCCGCCCAGCATAGCACAGTTTTCCGCCCGCCGCAAGCGTTTGACCGCAATTCCCGGCCGGCAGGATTTTGGCCGTCTCCGGCGAAATACCTCTTTCAGTATTCCGATTGAAAATGAAGGAGAATCCGCCATGACCGATATGCTGATCGTCGTCGATATGCAGCGCGACTTTGTCTCCGGCCCGCTGGGCAGCGCCGAAGCCCGCGCCATCGTCCCGGCCGTCGCCGCGCGCATCCGCCACGCCGCCGAGGAAGGCACGCAGGTTGTCTTCACCCTGGATACCCACGACACCGACTACATGGAAACCCGAGAGGGCCGCTTCCTGCCCGTGCCGCACTGCATCCAGGGCAGCGAGGGCTGGGCGCTCGAGCCGGAGATCGCCAGGGAATGCAGGCGCGGCATGATCTCCTTTGAAAAGCCGACCTTCGGCTCCACCGCGCTGGCGCACCACGTCGCCGCCTTCGCGGGCGCGAAGGGCTGCGTAAGCGGCAGCGGCCTGCGCGTCGAGCTGTGCGGCGTGTGCACGGACATCTGCGTCGTCTCCAACGCGCTGCTCCT
>CAMFCQ010000060.1 GCA_945948915.1 uncultured Clostridia bacterium
GGAGGTGAAGCGCCGTGAAGAGACGGGCTGCCGGAAGCGCGGGGCAGACGGCGGACACGGGCCGGACGCTGATGCGCCTGCGGATTCAGGACGTGTACGGCGGTGTGACCGGCGGTCGGAATCCGGCGGACGAAACGCTGGCGCTGCTGGCTGCGTCGATTGCGCGCCACGGGCTGCTGCAGCCGATCGTCGTGCGCACAAGCGCCCAGGCGGGACGCTATGTGCTGGTGTGCGGCGCGCGGCGGCTGGCGGCCTGCCGGCTGCTGGGCATGGAGGAGATCGACGCGCTGTGTCTTGACATGGACGAAACGATGGCGGCTGCCTGCTATATGGAGGAGCACGGCCTGCGCCGCGCGCCGTGCGCCATGGAGGAGGCGCAGACGCTCTCGGCGGTGGAGAAGGACGCGCTGCTCTCGTGCACGGTGCTTGACCGGCAGGCGGTCGAGCAAAGGCTTGATCTGCTCACGCTGCCCGCGCGCGTGCAGGAGATCGCGCGCCAGAGGGGGCTTTCCCTTGAACAGGCGAAACCGCTGCTGTCCGCCTGCGGGGAGGAGCGGCAGACGGAGGCGGCGCTCATCATCGCGGAGCGGTCGCTGACGCCCGCACAGGCGAGGCGGCTCGTCCATGGCCCGGCCAAGGGGAGCCTGATCAGCGGACGGCGCAGAACCGTGCGCGCCGCGCTGGAGGAAGTGAACGCGCTGGCGCGCAGGCTGCGCGCGAAGGGCGTGGAGGCGAGCGTATCGGTGCATTCCCAGGAGGGCGGCATGTGCGTGCAGATTTTGCTCGCGCATGGAGAAAAACAGGGCAGTCAGCAGGATTTCGAACGAAAAGGGAGAAATACCTAAGCTGCATATTCGCAGAAACCAAATCATGGATGAACTGTCAATGACAGGGAGGGAACATACATGTATACAATTATCACGGATTCCTGCTGTGACCTGAATCCGGCGATCATCCGGAAGTACGATCATTTTGAGATTGTGCCGCTATGCTATACCATCGGCGGGGAGACGAAGCCGCAGCCCATCGACGACGAGGCGGCGGTGCATGCCTACTACGACCGCCTGCGCGCGGGCGAGATGAGCACCACCTCGCAGGTGTCTCCGGCGCAGTGGCAGGATGTCTTTCTGAGACATGTGAAAAACGGCGAGCAGGTGCTCTGCCTGGCCTTTTCCTCCGGTCTCTCCGGCACGTACGGCTCCGCCTGCGTGGCGCGGGACATGGTGCTCGAGGAGATGCCGGACGCGGTGGTCGAGGTGATCGATACGCTCAACGCCAGCGCGGGCCAGGGCATGATGGTCTGCGACGTACTGGACAACCGCGACGCGGGCATGGGCCTTCAGGAGAACGCGGCGTGGATCAGCGCGCGCATCCAGAACTATGCGTCGTGGTTCACGGTGGACGACCTGAACTTCCTCAAGCGCGGCGGCCGCTGCTCGCCGTCCGCGGCGTTCTTTGGCTCCATGCTCAGCATCAAGCCGGTGCTGCACGTGGACGCCAACGGCAAGCTGATTGCGCGCAGCAAGGTGCGCGGACGCCATCAGGCGCTCAAGGCCCTGGCGCAGAAGATGGCCGAGCTGGAGGGCGCAAAGGATCAGTGGGTCTTCATCAGCCACGGCGACTGCGAGGAGGACGCGCTGTTCGTCAAGCAGAAGCTGGTGGAGCTGGTCGGCTGCGATCCCGAGAAGATCGTGCTCAGCCAGGTCGGCCCGGTCATCGGCAGCCACTCCGGCCCGGGCACGGTGGCGGTGTTCTTCAGGGGAAAGGACAGAGGCTGAGGTGCGCGCGCAGCACATGCGCCTTGCGCTTGAGGAGGCGAAAAAGGCGCTTGCACTGGGCGAGGTGCCCGTCGGCGCGGCAGTGGTCTGCGACGGAGAGGTGATCGCTCTGGCGCACAACGAGCGCGAGGCGCTCGGCGACCCCACGGCGCATGCCGAGGTGCTGGCCATCCGGCGCGCGGCAAAAAGGCTTGGACGCCGGCGGCTGACCGGCTGCACGCTGTATGTGACGCTTGAGCCGTGTCCCATGTGCGCGGGTGCGATCGTGATGGCGGAGCTGGACAGCGTGTATTACGGCGCGGCGGACAAAACGGCCGGCTGCGCGGGCAGCGTGTACGCCATCCCGGAGGATCCGGCGTTCGGCAGGCGGATCGCCTGCATGGGCGGATTGCTGGAAGGCGAGTGCAGGGAAATCCTTGACGGCTTTTTTGAGGAGAGACGCGGATAATGCGCCTCTCCTTCTTTTTCCTGTTCTTTTGTCTTGACAAGGGCCCCGCGCATCTGTATAGTGGGGAATATAATTTTTTGTCTCTGCCGTGCTGCAGGGGAAAGAGGCGTACATATGAGCGAAAAGAAACCGTTTATTACGCTTGAACAGGCGAAGGAGATTGCCCGTGAGTTTCCGACGCCGTTTCATATCTATGACGAGGCGGGCATCCGCCGCACGGCGCGCGCGCTGAACAAGGCGTTTTCCTGGAACAAGGGCTTTCGGGAGTATTTCGCCGTGAAGGCGACGCCCAACCCGTTCATCCTCAAGATCCTGCGCGAGGAGGGCTGCGGCGTGGACTGCTCCTCGGAGACCGAGTTGATGCTCAGCCGTGCCTGCGGCTTTTGCGGCGAGGAGATCATGTTCTCCTCCAACGAGACGGAGGCGCGCGAATTCACGCTGGCCAACAGCCTGGGCGGCATCATCAACCTGGACGATTACACGCTGATTGAGACGCTGGAGGAGGGCTGCGGCGGCATCCCGGAGACGGTGTCCTGCCGCTTCAATCCGGGCGGAGAATTCGCCATCGGCAACAGGATCATGGATCAGCCCAAGGACGCCAAATACGGCATGACCCGGGCGCAGCTGACGCAGGCGTACCGCACGCTCATGCAGAAGGGCGCCAAACACTTCGGTCTGCACGCGTTCCTCGCGTCCAACACGCTGACCAACGCGTACTATCCGATGCTGGCGCGCATCCTGTTTACGACGGCGGTGGAGCTGCACCGCGAGACCGGCGCGCACATCGCGATGATCAACCTCTCCGGCGGCGTGGGCGTCGCGTACCGGCCGGAGGATGAGGACAACGACATCGCCGCCATCGGCGAGGGCGTGCGCAAGGCGTACGAGGAGGTGCTCGTGCCGGCCGGCATGGGCGACGTGCGCATCTGCACGGAGCTGGGCCGCTTCATGCTCGGGCCGAACGGCGCGCTGGTGACGACCGCCCGCCACGAGAAGCACACCTACAAGGAGTACATCGGCGTGGACGCCTGCGCCTGCAACCTGATGCGCCCGGCGATGTACGGCGCGTATCATCACATCACGGTGCTGGGCAAGGAGAACGCCCCCTGCGATCACGTCTATGACGTGGTGGGCAGCCTGTGCGAGAACAACGACAAGTTCGCCGTCGATCGCCGTCTGCCGAAGATCGACCGCGGCGACATCCTCTACATCCACGATGCCGGCGCGCACGGCTTTTCCATGGGCTATAACTACAACGGCAAGCTGCGCAGCGCCGAAATCCTCCTTCAGGAGGACGGCAGCGCGAAGATGATCCGCCGCGCTGAAACGCCGAAGGACTACTTCGCGACGTTTGATTTCACGGATCTCAAGTTCTGATGCGCAGCTGCGGTCGTGCACCGCGAAGCGAGGAAGGGGTCTGGGGATGAATTCCCAGCAGGGGTTTGGGACTGGAGCCTGCCGCCGCCAGTGGCGGAAACAGGCAGGCGGAACGTCGGAAACGGCAAGGAGCGCTTGCGCGACTATGCCGGCTTCCCGGATCAGCAGCCCCAAAAAGGCTCGCGTTTTACGCGAGCCATCCCCGATCACGCATGCGCTGCACGAGAGGTTCGTGCAGCATCGCGTCCTTCAAATACACATATTTTGCAGACGTGGGCACCCTCCGGCCATCTGGCCAGGGGACAAGGCCCACGCCTTTTTCGTCAAGGCCGTAGTCCGCCAGCGCCATGCCGTCGGGCGGCGTGATGTGCGACACGCGGGCGTGGCACCGGTTGCCCAGAAAGATCTCAAAGCAGTCAAGCGCCGGGTCGAGTACGAAGTGATTGCCGGTGAAGCCGCTGATGCCCAGCGCATGCGCGCCCATGTAAGCGGGCACCTCGCTCAGGCGTTGCTCGGGATGCTTGGTGAAGCACAGAAAACCGAGCGGCTGGCGGTAGGTGCCGTCCGCGTTGCGGCGCAGCGTGCGGTCCGTGGCGATGGATTCAAGCGATGCGCGCGAGATCAGCTCGCTGCGCAGCAGCGCCTGCGCAAAGCGCGTCATGTCCTGCCGGGTGGAGAACAGCCCCGCGTGGCCGCAGAGGTCGCGTCCGCCATCGGAGAGCAGCAGCGCCTTGGGATCGTGCGGCGCACCCGGCGGCGTATCCTCGCGCAGGATGTACTGGCCGCCCGCGATGCGGTGCTCGTAGTTATAGCAAACGCAGCGTGGCGCTTGCGCTTCCGGTACGGCGCCGAACGTCTCGTGCATGCCGGCGGGCGCGAGAATGTATTGCCGGACGGCGTCGTAAAACGGCAAGCCGGTTCTGGCCTCGATCACGTATTTGATGACCATGGCGTTGATATCGGAATAGATGCGCACGGCGGGCGATGGGACAACGCGGACGCCGAAGAGACGGCGCAGCCCTTCCTCGCGGTCGGGCGCATCGTCGATCCGGCCGGGCGTCTGCAGGCAGACGCGGAAGCACAGCGTGTCAAAGACGGTCACGCCGGTGAGATTTGAAAAGCGCGCGTCGATTTCGCCGATGTGCTCGTCAAGGCGGAGCAGGCCGCGCTCCACGAGGATCATCGTCATCACCGAGGTGAAGAGCTTGGTCAGCGACGCGAGGTCATAGATGCTGTTTTCCTCAAGCGGGCGCACGCAGGGGACGAACTGTCCGCGCTCGAGCGTCACCTCCTGCGCACGGCCGTAGAGGGCCGACTCGCTTTCCCGGCTCGTGCCGCAGACGACGCACAGGCCGGTGAGCATGCGCATCTCGTCGCAAAGGGCGCGCATATTGCGCATCAAATGCTGCATACATGTTCCTCCATGGGAAAACAGCTCCCGGATGGCCGGAAGCTGCTTTTGATTATTCGGTGAGGTAGGTGTAGCGGACGGTCAGGCGCGGCATGTTGTCGTACAGGCCGTATGCATCGCCATAGATCTTGTATTTCGTGCCGACCTCCCAGGTCGTCTTGGAGCTGTTTTCGATCATGACCAGCTTTTCAAACGTGTCGTTGCCGATGTTCATGATGGCCATCTGCGGCGTGGTGCTGATGATGCGCTCCACCGTGCCGGTGCCGGTGTAGATTGTGCCCTTGCGGATGTTGATGTAGTTGATCAGATCGGTGTACTGGGAATCCAGATCCCACGCGCGGCGGGTGTAGATGTCCGCATTGGGCATGTAGTAGACCGTATGGGTGATGACGGAATCCTCCTTGCCCTCATAGGAGGCACGGATGACCACATCGTTGTCGCCCAGCATGGAGAACAGCGGATTGAAGCTGAAGCTGCCGGTTACAGGATCGACCTCCAGGTTCTCGTGCGGGAACTCCACGGTGATGGTCGCGCCCGGCAGCGTGGTGCCGCTGATAGATGGGCGCTGCATCGTGGCGCGATCCTCCTCGCTTGCCGCATTGTACTTCTCGTTGGTGATGGGCTCGTAGTTCCACTCGACCAGAACGGTCGCGTTCAGCTCCAGCGGGATTTCCTGCGGCGCACGGTAGAGCGTTACCTCCATCTTGTTCTCGCGGCAATACTTGCTCTTGACAGAGATGGAGATGGTATTGTCGCCGACAGGCAGCACCGACACGTTCTTGGAGACGTTGCCGGTCTCGCGGATGAGCGTGGAGACGTTGGTGCCGTCGATGATGACGGTGGAACCCTTCTGCACATTGATGCTCACCTCATAGATGGACACGCCGACCTCCGCGCGCAGGGTCGTCGGCTTGAGCAGATAGATCGGGGAGAGCGGCACATCGACGGTAAACTTCACGGGATCGAGCTGATACTGATCACCCTCCTGGGAATAGCGGATGAACGGGGTGATGGTCACGTCCATCGTGTCGGTCTCCACCTCCGTGGCATAGGTGGAGGATTCCGTGTCGTACCACATGTAATCGGGCACGGTGACTTCCACCTTGCCGTCGGCGATGACGTAGGTGGAGGACATCTCGCGCAGGTAAACCGTCGCGTTCTCCTTGCCGTAGATGGTCAGCGTGTGGGCGGGCATGCCGTCCACTGTGGTCTCGGTGACGACGATGTTGGTCTCGTTGTCCTGACGCACCTGCATGCCCTGGGAAAGCACAAAGTGGCGCGCGGCCAGAATGCCGCCAACGCCGACCAGCGCGCAGCACAGGAGCACGAGGGACAGCGTCAGCACGACTTTGGCGGCGCGGTTCTTTTTGCGCTGACCGGTAGCCAGGGCCTCATAGGTGTCCTCGCGTGCAGCGCGGCTCTGGATGCGGCGGGGCATATATTCCTCGTCCGTCAGCGCGCCCTGGTCGCCGGAGTCCGGCGTGTAGCCGTCGTAATACACCGGCGCGTCCGTCTCGTCGTCGTTTACATAGGTCAGCGGCGGCTCGGAAGGATCGCCGAAATAGCCGTAGCCGTCATGGCCGCTGTCCTGCGGATGGTCCTCGCTCAGGTTCTCGGCATACTGCGCCTGGCGCGCCTGCTGGCGGCGGCGGATGACCACGCTGTCGCCGTCATAGGCCGGGCGGTCGCTGGCCTCCGGCACGGGACGCACGACCTGAGCCTGCGCAAGGGAGCGGCGCACGCGGCCGGCCTGATCCTTCATCTCGGCGATTCGTCGGCTGCCCGCCTTGCGGCGTGCCTTAAGCTCCTCCAGCTCGTCGGTCAGCTCGGCGCGGTCAAGCTCGTCCGGATCAAACGCATCGTCTGCGGCAGCAGGGGCTACGGCTGGCGTTTCATCCTCGGGATCAAACTGCACCACCTGAAGGGAGGGCTTCTTTTTGTGCATGCCCTCCTCCCAGGAGAGCTGCTGCTTTTGAATATTCTCTTCAAGCGGCGCGCCGCAGCGGGTGCACTTGGGCAGATACGCTGTGTTCCATGCGCCGCACTTGGGGCATTTCATTTCCTGAACCAACCTCCAAACATAGTGTAACATAATTCTATTCGCGCTGTTTCGCGCAAAGTCCTGCTTCTGACCGGCGCAAAAGAGACACGAAGACACGCATAAGGTCTTGTTCTTTCTGCGGCTTTGGTGGTATAATGAGGGCAACATGATGATGGAGGAGTTTTCTGTGATGGATTGCTTTAAGGAGGACGTCGTCGTCAGCCGCAATAATCTGTTGGGCAATGTGCTGTATGTTCTGTGCTGGGTGTTTGTGGTGGTCTTTGGCCTGTACGGGCTGATGATGCTGCAGATGCTGATGTTTTCCTTCAATGTGGGCACCGTGCTCATGACGCTTTTCAGCATCGGCGCGGCGGTGCTGATGTTCCTGGTGAAGGACAATTTCAAGGTGGAGTTTGAATACGCCTTCACCAACGGCTCGCTGGATTTTGCCAAGGTTATGCACGGCGCCAAGCGTAAGGAGCTGGGCAGCATGAACGTGGCGAATGTCTCCGCCTGCGGCCATGTGGCGCACGACAGCTTCCGCAAGTTCCTGGCGATGAAGGACGTGAAGCGCCGCAACTGGTTCCTCAACCGGGACGGCAACCTGTTCTACTTCTACTATGTGAAGGAGAACCAGAAGAACATGATCGTCATCGAGCCGAGCGAGGAGATGGTGGAGATGATCCGCCGATATGTGCCGGCCGGCGTGTATCAGGGCTGAAACGATGAAACCCGAGTCTCCAGCATGGCCTGGCCGTACTGGAGATTTACTTTGTCTGCCTGAATGACTTCAGAGAGGGAAATGCTTTGATTTATCTGGACAACAGCGCGACGACGCGCCCGTTTGACAGCGTCATCGATGTGATGGACAAGAGCATGCGCGAAATGTACTTCAACCCGTCCGCCGCGTACAAGCCTGCCGTGGATGTGGACCGCGGGATGCGCGCGTGCCGAAAGCTCATCGCCGCACAGCTGGGCGCGCAGGAGGACGAGATCTTCTTCACCTCCGGCGGCACGGAGAGCGACAACCTGGCGATCCTTGGCTATGCGGAGACGCTGCACGGCGGCGGCGAGAACTTCGTGTGCAGCGCCATCGAGCACCCGGCCGTGAGCGAGACGATCCGCCGTGTGGAGAGGCTGGGCATCGAGGTGCGCGTGCTGCCCATCGACCGCCGCGGTCTGGTTGACCTTGACGCCGCCAGGGACGTGATCGACGAAAACACGGCGCTCGTCTCCTGCATGCAGGTGAGCAACGAAACCGGCGCGATCCAGCCGATCGAGGCGCTGTCCGCGCTCGCCCATGGGATCAGCCCGAGGGTGCGCGTGCATGTGGACGGCGTGCAGGGGTTCATGCGCGTGCCGATGCGCATGGGCAAAATGGGCGTGGATATGTACGCGCTCAGCGGCCACAAAATCCATGGTCCGAAGGGCGTGGGTGCGCTGGCCGTGCGCAGGGGCGTGCGCCTCGCGCCGCAGATGACGGGCGGCGGACAGGAGAAGAACCTGCGCTCGGGCACCTACAACGCCCCGGCGATCCTGGGGCTTGGCCAGGCGGTGAAGGAAATGGCCGGACGCCATGAGGACGTGGAGCGCATGCGCGCGATGAAGGCGCATCTGTGGGCGCTGCTTTCTGCCATGGACGGCGTGCGAGTGAACGGCCCGATGCCCGGCGAGGCGGATGCTGCGCCGCACATCCTCAGCGTGTCCTTTGACGGCGTGCGCGGCGAGGTGATGCGCAACGCTTTGGAGGGCGCCGGCGTGCTGGTCTCCACCGGCTCCGCGTGCGCCTCGCACAAGCAGAAGGTGAGCCAAACGCTCAGGTCAATGGGCCTGACAGGCGAGCAGGCGGACGGAACGATCCGCATCAGCCTGGGCCTGATGAACACGATGGACGAGATGGACGAGGCGGCGGTGCAGACGGCCAAAATGGCGGCGCTGCTCGCCAAGTACAGGAGGAGATAAACCGTGAGAGAGATTTTGCTGGTTCGCTACGGCGAGGTATTCCTCAAGGGCCAGAACCGCCCGTTTTTTCTGCGCAAGCTGGTCGATCATGTGAAGGCGGCGGTGCAGGAGGTGCACGGCCACGTCTGGCTGAGCGACGGCCGCATCTATGTGTCCGACTACACCGATCAGGACGAGGCGATCCGCCGTGTGAGCCGCGTGTTCGGCGTGCACTCCGTGAGTCCGGCGATCGAGATGGAGAAGGACAGCTTTGAGGCCATCTGCGAGCAGGCGGCGAAGATGATGGAGAAGAAGACCGGCACCTTCAAGGTGCTGGCTAAGCGCTCGGACAAGCGCTATCCGATGGATTCCCCGACGATCATGCGCGAGGCCGGAGGCTACATTCTGGATCATGTGCCGCACCTGACGGTGGACGTGAACAACCCCGATCACGAGATCACCATCGAAATCCGCAAGCTGGCGTACCTGTCCGTGGACCGCACGATGGCGGTCAGCGGCATGCCGATGGGCACCAACGGCAAGGCATGCCTGCTCTTGTCCGGCGGCATCGACAGCCCGGTGGCGGGCTTCATGATCGCCAAGCGCGGCGTGGAGCTGTGCTGCGTGCACTATCATTCCTTCCCGTACACCAGCGAGCGCGCGAAGGAAAAGGTGCTCGAGCTGGCGAGGATCCTGAGCGAGTACTGCGGCAGGATGCGTGTGTACATCGTGCCGTTCACCGAGATCCAGATGCAGATTCACGAGAAGTGCCCGGAGAATTTCACGACGCTGATCATGCGCCGCTACATGATGCGCATCGCCGAGATTCTGGCACGCAAGGACGGCGCGCAGGCACTGATCACCGGCGAGTCCATCGGCCAGGTCGCCAGCCAGACGATGGAGGCGCTGGGCTGCACGGACGAGGTGGTCAATATGCCGGTCTTCAGGCCGTGCGTGGGCATGGACAAGAGCGAGATCATCGAGCGCGCCGAGAAGATCGGCACGATGGAAACCTCGTCCCTGCCGTATGAGGATTGCTGCACCGTCTTCACACCCAAGCACCCGGCGACGCACCCGCGCAAGGAGCTGGTGTGCAGGGCAGAGGAAAAGCTCGATTCGCAGGCGCTCATCGACGCGGCGATCGAGGGCACGGAGATCGTGGAAGTCGGCTGATCGGGCCTAAAAGAGAAACCAGCATCATAGGATAGACGCAGAGCGAATCATGCTCTGCGTTTTTTGTTTTCCTGGATGGAGGGATGAGCATGCCCTTGAGGGAGCAGCTCTGCACGCGCCTGCCGCCGCCGCTGGCCGCCGCGCTTGCCGCACTCAGCGCGAAGGAGGCTGCGGGGCTGGAGGAGATTCGCATATATGCGGGACGGGCGGCGGAGCTGACGATTGACGGCGGATGCCGGGTGACGGACGTGTGTGTGGACGCCGCGCAGATGGACAGCCTGCTTGCCGCGCTGTGCGGCTACGCGCTGTACAGCTGCGAGCGCCAGATGGCGGACGGATATATTCCGCTGGAGGGCGGGCACCGCGCGGGCGTGTGCGGGACGATGACGAAGGAGGAAGGCGCGTGGCGAATGAGCGCAGTGTCCTCCGTGTGCATCCGCATCAGCCGCGCGGTGCCGGGCTCGAGCCGGGCGGTGCGGCCTTATCTGCTGGACGCGGACGGCTTGCCGCGGCGTGTGCTGCTGCTGGGCCCGCCCGGCTGCGGCAAGACGACGGTGCTGCGCGACGCGTCGCTGTGGCTGGCAGAGGAACGGGATGTGCATGTCGCCGTGGCGGATGAACGGGAGGAGCTGTTTGGCGCGCAGCCGGACCTGCGCCTGCACGTCGTTTCCGGCGCGGACAAGGCGCGCGCGATCAGCATGCTGCTGCGCAGCGCCGCGCCGCAGGTGATCGTGACGGACGAGATCGGCAGGCCGGAGGATGCGGACGCACTGCTGGATTGTGCGCGCTGCGGCGTGGGTGTGCTGGCCTCCGCGCACGCCGGCAGCATGGAGGACGCCATGGCGCGTCCCGTGCTGCGGCGCCTGATGCAGGAGCGGGCGTTTGATTGCTGTCTCCTGCTGGGGAGGCATGGCTGCGTGCTGGAGGCATACGATCAAGCGGGCAAAGAGAGGGGCGGGGACGGACATGGTCAGTTGGGATGCGGCTGTGATGGCGATGATCGGAATCAGCGCCGTCGGCTTTCTGCTCTCGGACGGTGAGAAGCGGCGCGTGCGCTGGATTCGCGCGATGCGGCGCTGTCTGCTTCGGATGAACGGGATCATCCGCTACGAGCAGCCGGATCTGCCCACGCTGCTGGAGCGGGTCGATCTGCGCGCCACGCCGCAGGAGAAGGAGCTGACGCGCCTTCTGCACAGCTGCGCGCTGCGCCTGCGCACGAGCAGCAGCCCGCAGCTCATGATGCTCTTTGCGGGCGAGACGGCGCGCCTGCCGGGCTACGGCGTGCTCAGCGAGGAGGACCGAGCGGCGTTCGAGAGCGTGCTTGCCGAGCTGGGCCGCACGCGCCTGCCGGAGCAGATTCGCCTGATCGACAGCGCGGACGAGCGTCTGCGTGCGCGCGAGGAGGAGCTTGACCGGGAGAGCGGGCGGCGCGCACGGCTCATCCGCACGCTGGGCGTCTCGCTGGGGGCGGCGGCATTTCTGATTCTGATGTAGCAGGAGGAAAGGCAATGAATATCGATCTGCTGTTTCAGATCGCCGGCGTGGGTATCCTCATCTTCGCCGTCAATCAGGTGCTCCAAAAAGCGGGAAGGGATGACATCGCGGTGCTCTCCTCGGTGGCCGGGCTGGTGGTGGTGCTGTTTCTGGTGGTCGATCTCATCGCGCAGCTGCTCAACAATGTCAAGAGCATCTTCGGCCTGTACTGAGCGGAAAGCGGGTGATGCGCGTGGAGTGGCTTCGACTGATCGGCTTTTGTCTGCTGGCCGCCTCGATGGTGATGGTCCTGCGGCAGATGCACCCGCAGACGGCGGGCCTGCTGTCCATTGCCTTTGGCGTGCTGGTTATGGCCCTCGTGCTGCCGGACATCGGTGAAACGATCGAGACGATCCGCACGTTTCTTTTGTCGCTGGGGCTGGACGCGCAGTATTACCGGATCATGCTCAAGGCGATGGGCATCGTGCTGGTGACGCAGCTGGCGGTGCAGGCCTGTCAGGACATGGACGCGCCGTCGATTGCGCGGCGTGCGGCGTTCTGCGGCCGCATCGCCCTGCTGGGCGTGGCGGTGCCGGTGTTCATGGAGCTGACGCAGCTGGCGGTGGATGTGCTCAGGTGAAGCGGCTTTGTTTGATCGCTGCGGCGGCACTCTTGTGCCTGCTGCCGTGCAGGGCGCAGACACAGGAAATGGACGACGCCCGTTCGGCGCAGCAGCACGTGAACGAAACCATCGCCGAGGTTGTCAGCGGGCTGGACTTTTCGCAGCTGGAGGAGATAGAGATTCCCGGGTTTTCCGGCCGCATGAGCATGAAGGAGGCGGTGCTGGCGCTCGCCTCGGGCGAGGCGATCTCCGCGGAGGAGATGCTCGCCGGTGTGCTTGGCGCGTTCGCAGATGCGCTTGCCGGGCTGGGCGCGCTGATGATCACGCTGATGCTGCCGGTGCTGCTTTCCAGCATCCTGACGCACACGATCGGCGCGCAGAAGGACGCGCTGTCCTCGCTGTTGCGCAGTGTCTGCTTCATGCTGATTCTGATTCCGGTGATGCTGCTCGTGTTTTCGGAGCTTGAGCACACGCGGGAGACGATCACGGCGATGACGGCGCGGATGGATAAGCTGCTGCCGCTGCTGCTCACGCTGCTCACGGCGCTGGGCGGCAGCGCGTCCTCGGCGTTCCTGCATCCGATGGTCGTGGCGGCGTCGGGCAGCATGGTGTTTCTGGCCCGGGAGGTGATCCTGCGGCTGGTGATGTGCACCTGCGCGGTGACGGCAGTCAACCATCTGTCTGACAGGGCGCACCTGACGCGCCTGGCGCAGCTGCTGCGCAGCGGCGTGTGCTGGCTGCTGGGTGTGAGCTTCACGGTGTTCCTGGGCGCGATGTCGCTCCAGGGCGTGTGCAGCGCGTCGATTGACGGCGTGGTGATCCGCGCGGCGAAATACGCGGTGGACAACTTTGTGCCGGTGGTGGGCGGCATGTTCTCTGACACGATGGACACGCTGGTGGGCTGCACGCTGATCGTCAAGAACGCGCTGGGCGTGGCGGCGGTGCTGGCGCTGCTGTGCGCGATTCTGGGCCCGCTTGCGCGCACGCTGGCGGTGGTGTTTGTGATGAAGCTGAGCGCGGCGCTGCTGGAGCCGGTGGCCGACGGGGAGATCGTGCGCGCCATCGGGGACTTTTCGCGGACGATCGTGCTGTTTTTAATCACGATGCTGTGCGTGGGCACGATGTATTTCCTGCTGATCGTGCAGCTTCTGCTGGTGGGCAATCTGACGGTGATGCTGCGGTAGTGCGGGAGGAATGCCGATTGATGACGCTGATTGCGCGGCTGTGCGCGCTGTGCGCGGTCTGCGCGCTGATGCAGACGGCCATCGGGGAGACGGATGGACAGGGCGGGCTGCGGATGCTCGGCGGGCTGCTGATGCTGCATCTGGTGCTCTCCGGCGCGCATGAGCTGGCACAGGAGCTGACCACGCACAGGGACCTGATGCAGATCTTCGAGATCCTGGTGAAATAGGGGCGGGATGGTGAGGCGCTTGAAGGACGTCCTTTCGCGGCTGCGCGCGGCGCTCACGCCGCAGGCCGTCGTGCTGCTGGCGGCGGCGCTGCTGCTTTTCTGGCTGGCGGCGAACAGGCAGTCGGGCGCATCGCCGCTGGAAGAACGCCTCTCGCGGACGCTGTCGTGCATGGAGGACGCAGGCCGGGTGGAGGTGACGATCCGCACCCGGGAGGTCAAGACGTCCGGCGGGACGCTTGGCGCATCCGCGAGCGAAGATATGCCCTGCGGGGCGGTCGTCGTCGCGCAGGGCGCGCGGGATCCGCTGGTGGAGATGGAACTGAGGGAGGCGGTCTGCGCGCTGCTGGGGCTGCCGGCCTCGTCGGTGAGCGTTGTGACGGGAGGAATCTGAACGGATGAGCAGGGAACAGGCGGCGCGATGGATGCGCACGGCAGGCTGCGCGGCGCTGGTCGCGCTGCTGGCGGTGTGCAGCTATCTGGGCGCAAGACAGCCGCAGGTGCAGGCGGTGAGCGTGCCGGTGGCAGTGGAAACGATCAGCGAGAACGCGCTTTCCGCAGCCTCGCTTGAGGAAACGCAGGACAGGCTGCTGCGCGAGCGGGAGAGCGCGCTGGCGCTTTTGCAGAGCGTGATCGACGATCAAAGCGCGGGCGCGGAGGAAAGGAACGAAGCCCTGAAGGAAAAGACGGCGCTGGCCAAACGCATGGCGGCGGAGGCGGAACTGACGGCGATTCTTGCGCAGATGGGCTTTGGCGACGCGGCCGTGGTAATGGGCGAGCAGAGCCTTTCGGTGATCGTTCCCTGGCAGGCGGCGGAAAATGAAAGCAACCGCGTACGGATCATCGACGCGGCATCTTCGCACACGGGTTTCTCGCCGGAATGCGTGAAAATCATTCTTTCAAAAAAATGATGGAGAAGATTGTGCACCGGACAAAAATCTGTTATACTAGTGAATAACCATAGGGAGGTGCGATTTTATGAGTGAAAACATGACCATTGATATGGAAAAGGATCAGGACAACGGTCAGATCACATACGCCAACGAAGTCATTTCGACCATCGTCAGCGTCGCGACCACGGAGGTGGACGGCATTTCCGGCATCGTGGGCGCCAGCTCGATTTCCGGCATCCTCGCCAAGGGAAAGACCCCGCGCGGCGTGCGCGTGGACATGGACGGCCAGGATGTCAACGTCGATGTCAGCGTGACCGTCGATTACGGCATGCCGATTCAGAAGGTGGGCCGCAACGCGCAGGAGAACGTGCGCAAGTCCATTGAGTCCATGACCGGTCTGCACGTGGAGAAGGTCGATCTGCACGTCGTGGGCGTGAGCTTTGAAAAGGAAAACCAGGAGATGCAGCTCAGCCAGCAGGCTGCGCTGACCACCGCCGAGGAAGAAGAGGAGCATGCCGCGATTGAGACCGAAGCCGAGGACGAACAGCAGGTGACGGTTGAGCTCGTGGAAACGCCCGAAGAGCCGGACGAAGAAGAGGAAGAGCCGGACGGCGAGGACGCGCAGGACGAGCAGGAGTAAGGCGCTTGAGCTCCCAAAACCGAGGAACAACACAAGGAGGAATACGCGATGAAGCATCCCGTAAGAGATCGTTTCTGGGTATTGTTCTGCGCGCTGGTCGCGCTATGCGGCGCCGCGGCAGCCGTTGCGCTGGTGCTGGGCGTCATTACCGTTGACCCGGTCGTTCTGCTGCTGGGCCGTATTTCCAACATGTCTTTCAAGGTCAAGGCTGCGCTGGTCGCCGCTGCCGTGGTACTGGCGGTGCTGGCGTTGCGCCTGATTCACGTGACCCTGCCGGCGGGCAAGAAGCGATCCAGCAATTTCGCCGTCCAGCGCAATGAGAACGGCATGGTCCGCATCTCCGTCAAGGCGCTGGAGGCGCTGGTGCAGCGCTGCCTGAGCCAGCATCCGGAAATCAAGGTCGTCTCTTCCTCGCTGACCAGCGATGAGGAGAGCGTGCGTGTGGATGTACATGTCGCGCTGCAGTCCGATATCAGCATGCCGCTGGCGATCTCTTCCCTGCAGAAGCAGATCAAGCGGTATCTGGAGGCCTGCTCCGGCGTCAAGGTGCAGGAGGTGCGCGTGTTTGTGGACGGCGCGCTCCCGGCAAATGAAAGCACCGCGGACTCCCCGTTCGCGATTCCGGCGTCCCTGCTGGGCCAGGAACAGCTGGCGGGCACGAAGGAAGACGAGCCGCTGCTGGTGGCTGTGGACGAGGTGCCCGCGCATGCCGTGCCCGTCGAGGAAGTCATCATGAACGAAGAGCCGGCAGATGAGGCGGAGCCCGCAGCGGAAGCGGAGCCTGAAGCGGATCCTGAAACGGAAACGGAGCCTGCGGCGCAGAATGAAGAAGCGGCCGCACAGGAAGAAGCAGGTGAGGAAGCATGATGGACAGGAAGACATTTCTTTCCCAGATGCTGACGCCCGGAACCGTGCCCTGCACGATCTTCGGCATTGTGGTGGGCCTGATCTTTGCGCTGCTGCTGCTGACCATCGGCGCGGGCAAGACGCTGATCATCGGGCTGTTCTGCCTGGTCGGCGCGTTCATCGGCGGCGTGAAGGACAAGACCGCCTTTGTGCGCCGCATCGTTCTGTTTTTCCATCGCGAAGACAACTAAGCATCCCTTCAGCGGGAAAGCCATAAAATTTGGATCGGAGCAAAAGAAACATGGCGCGTCCAATTGCACGTGAGGCTGCGATGCAGCTGATCTTTGAACAACTCTTTGGCGGCGAGGGCGAAACGCAGGCCCTCGTCGATCTGATCGACTACGAGCCGGGCGACAAGGACCGCGCGTACATCGACACGGTGGTCGCGGGCGTGAAGGAGCATGCGGCGGATCTGGATGCGGAGATTGCCGCATGCCTGCGCGGATGGACGCTGGCGCGCCTGTCCCGGGTGGATCTGGCGATCCTTCGCCTGTCCACCTATGAGATGAAGTATGCGTCCCTGCCGGCGGCCGTTTCCATCAACGAGGCGGTGGAGCTGACCCGCAAGTATTCCAGCGAGTCCTCCTGCCCGTTCGTCAACGGCGTGCTGGGCACGATCAGCAGAAAGCTGGCGGCGAAAGCATGAAAGCCGTGCTGGGCATCGACACCAGCTGCTACACGACTTCCGCTGCGCTGGTTGCCGCTTCGGGCAGGATCATCGCGTCCTCTCGCCGCCTGCTGACGGTGGAATCAGGCGAGCGCGGACTGATGCAGTCCCAGGGGCTGTTTCAGCATGTGAAAAACCTGCCGGACATGATTTCAGACGTGATGCGTAGCGCGCCGCAGGCGGAAATCGTCGCCGTGAGCGCGAGCACGCGTCCCAGACCGGCGCAGGAGTCGTATATGCCCGTGTTCCGGGCAGGAGAGAGTCAGGCGCGCGCAGCGGCAGCATTGCTGCGCGTGCCTTTTTATCCTGTCAGCCATCAGGAGGGGCACGTGCGCGCGGCGATGGTGGATTCGGGAATCGAAGCGTCGCAGCCGTTTCTGGCGCTGCATCTGTCCGGCGGCACGACGGAAATTCTGCTCAGCGAAGCGGGACATCTGACGCTGCTGGGCGGCAGCCTCGACCTGCATGCGGGCCAGCTGGTGGACCGCACGGGCGTGCGGATGGACCTGCCGTGCCCGGCGGGACCGTCGCTGGAAAAGCTGGCGATGGACGGCGTGCGGCAGGGAAAGCCGCAGAGCCTCATCGGCGTGTCGGTCAAAGGCGTGAACTGCTGCATGGCCGGCGCGGAAAATAAGATTGCGCGCTGGATGG
>CAMFCQ010000061.1 GCA_945948915.1 uncultured Clostridia bacterium
AATTAAGGTTTGAGTCTTATATTAGACCGATTTATACCTCTCATATCGGTAATTTGACCACAATAAAAGCGGCTCGTTGCTACACAAGCCGCTTTACCCTTACTTATCCACGAAAAAAGCAAAGCCGAAGGTCAATCCCTCCGGCTCTTTATCACATTCTATGCTTCCTGACCCATTCCAGCAGTTCATCATACTTCATTGCGCCGCTGGCAACGCCCAGACCTGCCTCAATGACATCCTCATTGGTACAATCCATATGAATACCATTGACTTCAAGAAAGGTGAGCATCACGTACATGCCTATGCGCTTGTTGCCATCCACAAAAGCATGGTTGCTGATGAGCGCAAACCCCAGCCGCGCGCCTTTCTCTTCCTTTGACGGATAAAGTTCTTCGCCACCGAACGTGGCAAACGCACCTTCCAGCGCACTATCTAGAAGCGCAAAATCACGGATGTGGTCTGCGCCGCCTGTTTCCTGAATCAGCAGTTGATGAAGCAGCAGAACCTTTTCCTGCGAGAACTTAATCATTTTGCCAACTCCTCAAACGCCGGACGATACTTATTGAGCACGCGCCTTGCGATGACATCAATCTTTTCATCATCCGTCATCTCAAAATATGGTGTACTCTCCATATCAATCAGCAAATACTTCGGCTTATTGTTCTTGAAAATGACCGCCTGACCGTTCGTATCGGCAATGCGTGTCACGCGGGAGAAGTTCTGATTGGCTTCCGTAGCAGAAACAATGGTGTTCGTGTTAATCATCATACAGCATCCCTCCAGCGATAGTATATCACAAAAAGTAGGTATTATTCAACCTATCTCATTCTTTCCTCGTCTCTCTTTTGCCCGATATAAGGCACCTGACACCCCCCTTTCATACATTTATATTCATTATATAACATTCACTACGAATCAAAAGGCCACAGGTTCGAATCCTGTTGGGTGCACCACAAACCGTTGACGTGCTTCGCGCCGTTGGCGGTTTTTCTTTTCGCCTTGTATTGTTGGAAAATTTCCCGCTTCGCGGCCTGTGCCAGATGGGTCGCGGGGCGGGATTTTTGTTATGGCACCAACACCAGTTTTCAGATATTCCTGTTTTCCGGCCTTATGCCGCATCACCCTCACGGCGGGAAGAAGCCATGCTGGATGTACCGGCTTCCAGGTTTTTCGCCCGGCTTGTCTGCGTGATCTGCACAGCATCCCGTCTGTCCGCCCGATTCTGTGGTAGACAATCCAATTCCGTTCTGATATACTGAATGAATCATAACAGTTTGAATCACGAGGATACCCATATGGAACAGCAAAACCGACACTCAGGCATCGACTGCATGCGCATCGTCTGCATGCTGCTCATCGTCCTGTATCACATTCAGGGGCACGGCGGTTTGGCGGCAAGTGAGCAAATCTCTCCCGCAAATCGAATGCTCATCGTCATGCTTCAATCTGTTTATCAGATGGCAATCGACGGCTTCGCGCTGATTTCGGGATACATCGGCTATTCAGGGCGGCAAAAATACGCCTCTCTGATCATGCTCTGGCTGCGCGTCCTGTTTTATTCCGTCGGCATCACCGCGGCTGTCTGGTTTTTTTCGCCCAGCGCAGTGAGCTATGCGAGCATCCGGAATTCCTTCTTCCCGCTCCTCACCGGGCAGTACTGGTATTTTACCGCATATGCCGGCTGTTTCGTCCTGGCTCCGCTGGCCCGTTCGGCCATGGAGCATCTATCCCGCAAGGAAGCGGCGTCGTGTCTGTTGGGCATCATTCTGCTCTTCTCGGTGTTTCCCTATCTGATGCGCAACGATCCCTTCCTCACCTCCAGCGGCAATCACGCCCTTTGGCTGCTGATCCTCTATGCGCTTGGCGCATACGTCAGGAAATTCGATCCGTTTGCCAGGCTCTCGACAAAGGCCCTTCTGATGCTGTTTGCCGGCGCCTGCGTCGTTCAGTCCTGCTCCGGGTTCGTACTTCGGGCACTGAGCAGCCGCCTGACCGGCAGGGCTTTGACGCAGTGGTATTTCATCTGCAACGATTCTCCGACCACGCTCGTTCTCTCCCTGCTGGCCCTGGCGCTCTTCTCAAGGCTCCGCTTCCGCCGCAGCACGCCCCTGTTTCGCCTGCTTGTGTCCGGCAGCTTCAGCGTCTACCTGATTCATGACCATCCGCTTATGCGCCAGTCTGTCATCGTCCCGCTCGGCGCCCGTCTCGCCTCGCTCCCGTCTCCTCTGCTGATTCCGTCCATTTTCGCGGTCGGATCGCTCATCTATTTGCTCTGTGCATGTGTGGACATGCTGCGCGAAAAGCTCTTCTGCGCGCTGCACATCCGCGCGCGGCTCCTCAAACTGGAAGACCGGCTTACCCGCTTGTCCCCGACCGACGCCCCATGACCCGTGCCTGACAAAATGACCGTCCCTTTCCATTCGACCATCTACGGAGCGTGTTTTGCATGAAAACCAGCCGCGAAAACCAGATGCAGTTCCTTCGCGTTCTTGCCTTTTTCAACATCTATATGCTTCACGCCAACCACTGGAACTTCTTTGAGTATCCCAGCTGGTTCGGCGCCATCTCCGGCGTCACGTTTTTCTTCATGCTCAGCGGCTTCCTGACCGGGTTTTCCTATCATGCCGACCGCGTTCAATTCAGCCTGAGGGAATACGGATCGTACATGAAAAGGAAAGTGCTCAGGTTCTATCCGCTGTACTTTCTGGTGACCATCTACGCCATCTCCTTCTCCGCCATTCCGCAGACCTTCGCTACGGGCCATTTCGATGAGCTGGTCGATCCCGTGGTTCAGCTCTTCAAGCATCTGCTGTGCATTCAGTGCTGGTTTCCGGACGGCTTTTTCTCCTATTACGGTCCGGCGTGGTTTTCCGCCGCCTTGCTCTTCCTCACCGCGCTGAATCTTCCCTTTTTGGCGCTGGTCAAGAAGCTTGACCGCACAAAGCATCGAAACGCCATCCTCCTCGGCATGCTTGTCCTGCTTTTTGCCGGAACCGTGCTTTACAGCTATCTGACGCGCGATACCTTTCTGCAGTTCACTCAGTACATTCTGCCCCTGTCCAGAGTAGGCAGTTACCTGGGCGCCATGGTGTTCGGCATCCTGATTCGGCCGGTCGTCATGCGGGCAAGAGCAGCAGAAAATCGTACGCTGATCTTTACCGTGCTGGAAGCCGCTTCCCTCGCTCTGTGGGTGGTCTCTTTGTTCCATCCCGGAAAGCCCTGGATGGAATGGAACGCCTCCTGGATTCTGCCCAACCTCCTCGTGCTGGCCGCCTTCTCCTTCGGAAAGGGCATGCTCTCAAAGCTGTTCTCCCGCAAGCCGCTGTTGAGTCTGGGCAACGTCACCATGGAATGCTACATGGTGCATGCGCTGATCATTCCTTCCTATTCGCGCTACAACAAGTTCGATACCACCTATACGCTGGGCTGCATCTTCTCCCTGGCTGCGTGCTTTGCCCTCACCTTTGCCGTCGCGTTCATGCTCCATGGCCGCAGCAGAGAACACGCCTGAATTTCAGGTCTGCACGATTCTCGTTGCTTGTCTTCATCGCGCTGCCGGCTCATCCTCTGTCCTGTACGCTTCAAATCGCTGATAAGCTTCGCGCCTATAGCTCGTTTCCATCTGAAAAGAAGATCAGAAAAACCGTCCGAACTCGGCTTCAGCCTGTCCGGACGGTTTCTGTTTCAGTTTTCGATTCTGTGCAGGCGCCTTCGCCCCGCTCAGTTCTTTGCCGCACGCCTGAGCGACACCAGCAGCAGAATCAGCCCCGCGCCGGTCAGGATGTGACCGATGCCCGCCATGCCGGAGATGGACGCGGAAGCGCCGGAGGACAGGCTCATGCCCAGCACCTGCGTTACGCCGCGCACAGCCATCATCACGGCCGTCAGCGGTACGCCGATGTTGTACATCACGAGAAAGACGCGGAAGGGCTTCTGCTTCGCCAGATCGGCCTGCGCCGCGAACAGCGCCACCAGCAGGAACACCATCATGCCCAGCAGGAACAGATGGGTGTGTACCTTGCCCAGCGCCGCCACGCCGTCAAAGCCGTTGAACTTCGTGAACTCGCGGTAGAATACGCCGCCCGCCATCGCAGCCACAGCGTATGCCAGCGAGAAATTCATATACTTCTTCATCCTGTGTCACTCCTTTTTCATGGCGCTAAAGCCGATCAGCACCGTCCAGACTTATGCGCAGGTCTTGGGAATCATCAGCATGCCCACCGCCGGCACCGCGTCCGCAAACAGCACCACCGGGATGTATCAGGCAAAGCTCAGCACCACCGTCAGCCAGAGCCAGCGGAAGGCCTTGTCCTGCTTCTCCTTCGCGCTGCGATAGAAGAGCACGACGATCAGCGCGACGAGCACCGTGAAGGGAATGCTGCGCCAGATGCCCCAGGCGAGCGGCGCCTTCGCGCTCGTCCAGGCGTTCTGCGGCATCAGGCAGAGCGCGGCGCGCGCAATCGCCAGCAGCCACACGGCGGCGGTGAGCTCCTTCTTCCCCTCGACCGCATAGCGGCTGCGCCAGACGTAGTACAGCAGCACGTAGAACGCCGTCATCGTGATGGATGTGACCAGCTTGCCGATGCCCAGCGCCGCCATACGCCTGCACACCTGCATGATGGCATCTTTTGACGCTGCTCCCGGATTCATCGCGCACCTCCTCCAACATGAACACTGTTCATTATAAGGTCTCTTCTCCTTTTTGCAAGAGGCACACAACTCTTCCAAGGAATTCCCAGCCAAGCGAAAAGCCCCCGCCAAAGCGGGAGCTTTCCGGTGATGCAGCCCGCCCAAGCGGACAGCTTTTTGCCAGTCAGGAACGCATCAGAAGACCGCCGGGAACAGCGCCTTCGGGATCGCGATAAACACGTTCGGGAAGAGCACCAGCAGCAGCAGCACGCCCAGCGCCACCAGGAAGTACGGCAGAACGCCCTTGAAAGAGCGCTCCACGGACAGATCCGCGATGGAAGCGGCAATCAGCAGGCACAGACCATACGGCGGGGTCGTCAGGCCCAGCGCCAGGGTGATGACGATGATCAGGCCCAGCATCAGCGGGCTCATGCCCAGCGAGGTCGCGCACGGCAGGATGATCGGGACAAACAGGATCATCGCCGGCACAGCGTCCATGAACGTGCCCACGAACAGGAAGAACGCCACCGTCACCAGGATGAACACCAGATAGCCGCCCGGAAGCGCCATGAAGAAATTCTGCACGATCACGTTGAGCTGATAGTAGCTCATCAGCTCGCCCAGCGCGCACGCGGCGGCCAGCGCGAACAGCGACAGACAGCTCTGCTTCATGGTATCCATGATGATGCCCGGCAGATCCGTCACCTTGATGGTGTGATAGAAGAAGATGCCGATCAGCAGCGCATACAGGCACGCGAACGCCGCAGACTCGGTCGGCGTGAACAGGCCCGTGACGATGCCGCCGATCAGGATGATCGGGGTGAGCAGCGCCGGCAGGGACTGCAGCACGAGCTTCGCGGTCTTCTTCAGCGGCACGCGCTCGCTCTTGGGGAAGTTCTTCTTCCTGCCCACGACGACAACCACCGCCATCATCGCCAGACCGAGCAGGATGCCCGGGATCATGCCGCACAGGAACAGCGCGCCGGTGGAGACCGAGGCGATGCCCGAGTACACGACCATCAGGATGGACGGCGGAATGATCGAGCCCAGCGTGGAGGACGCAGCGGTGACGCCGACGGCGGTCTCCTTGTCATAGCCCTGGTCGAGCATCGCGGGGATCAGGATCTTGCCCACGCCCGCGGTGTCCGCCTGCGAGGAGCCGGAGATGCCCGCGAAGATCATGGAGATGAGGATGTTGGCATGCGCCAGGCCGCCGCGGATGTGGCCCACCAGCGCGACGCAGACCTCGATGAGCTTGGCGGTAATCGCGCCGTGGTTCATCAGGTTGGCCGCCAGAATGAACAGCGGCACCGCCAGCAGTGTAAAGCTGTTCAGGCCGTTGAACATCTTCTGGAAGACGACGATGTTCGGGATGGACGGCAGGGACGCGATGCCCACAAAGGACACAAAGCCCAGCGAGAATGCGATCGGCACACCCAGCAGAATGAAGCCGACGAACAGAATCACCAGAAACGCAGCAAACATTACGCCTTGCCTCCCTTCACGAGGCCCCAGACCTGCCTCACGATGCTCTCAATGGAGAAGATCATCATGCTCACAGCGCTGATGGGCAGGCACAGCCAGGTGTAGCCGCGCTTCATGGTCGGCAGGGACACCCACTTGTAGTTCCAGAACTTCTGCATCAGCTGCCTGCCGTACACGAACATGAAGTACGCGAAGACCAGGATGATGGCAGAAATCATGATGGAGATCAGCTTCTTGACGACAGGGCTCTTGATGCCGTCGGCAATGGCGGTAAAGGCGAAGTGCCTGTTCTCGCGCACGAGCGCCGCCGCGCCCATGAACACCGTGAAGATGAACGCGTAGGTGGAAACCTCCTCCGTCCACAGCGCGGTGATGCTCAGATAGCGGCAGAACATCTGCGCGAGCACGGCGAAGAAGAAGATCGTCAGCGTGATGCTGCCAATCACCGCCAGCGCCTTCGCCCAAAGGTCGATGACCTTCGTGATGCCCTTTCCAAGTTTTTCCATAGCTGTTAACCTTTCTTAACGTCCGATTGAATCTGAAAAGGGAAGACGGCTGTCCGTCTTCCCTCTGCCCGTTCAGGGGAATTACTTCTTGGCGTTGCGGACCATCTCCAGCAGCTCGGTCATGCCGTTCTTGGCAGCGAACTCGTCCTGGATCGGGATCGCCACGGACTTGAAGGACTCAATGTCCAGATCCTCGTAGTTGACGACCTCGGTGCCGTCGGCGATGACAGCCTGCTTGGAGCTCTCCATCATGCCGTAGGTCACGCTGCGCTCTTCGGCGGTCGCGGCCTTGGCAGCCTCGTCGATCCAGCCCTTCATCTCGTCGCTCAGGCTGTCGTAGAAGTTGCCGTTCATCAGGAACAGACGGGTGGTGTAGTCGTGATGGGTCTCGGAGATGTAGTGGCCGTTCGGCGTCTTGTGATGCTCCTTGAGGTAGAAGTTGGTGTAGTCGTTCTCAGCAGAATCGACAACGCCCTGCTGCAGCGCCTGATACAGCTCGCCCCAGGCGACGTTGGACGGGGTCGCGCCCAGCTTGGTCCAGAAGTCAGCGACGACACCGGAGGTCTGTGTGCGGATGGACATGCCCTTCATGTCAGCCGCAGTACGGACTTCCTTCTTGCCGTAGTAGTCGCGCACGGAAGAGGTCCAGTAGCCCATGATGCGGAAGTTGTTGCCGGTCTTGTCCAGGATGAGCTCCTTCATCGTCTCGCCGAACTCGCCGTCCATGGCAGCCTCCCAGTGATCGAAGCTGTCAAACAGGTACAGCAGGGACAGCATGTCAACCTCCGGCACGCCGATGGCGGTCATGAAGCCCGGGGAAGCGACGACCATGTGCGCAGCGCCAAGATCGAGCTTCTCCACCAGCTCGTTCTCATTCTCGCCCAGGGTGCCGTCGTGGCAGATAACCTCGATCTTGCCGCCGGAGAGCTCCTCAGCGACTTCCTTGAACTTGGCCAGGCCGAAGTGGTACGGGTTCTCCTGGCTGGTCTGGTTGGAGGCGATGATCAGCGTCAGTTCCGCGGCCATCGCTGTGGCGGCAAGCGCGAGCATGAGCACGAGCGCCAGCATCAGAGCAACGATCTTTTTCATGAGTGTCCTCTCCTTTTTCTGAAGGTGTATATCTCTACCCTTCCTGTTTAGAATTTATTATACAATTTTCTGAGCGGAAAATCAATCCATTTATTCAACCATTCCGAATATATGTATATATTTATTGTGCGTTATCGCGACAATGCCGCCGGTCAGTCGTTCATCCGCCGTTTTTTTATGCAGCGCATAAAAAGGGCCGCGGAGGTTACGTCCGCGGCCCTTGCCCTGATGAGTTTATTCCTCGATCCCCTGCGCCTCTTCTGCGCCCGCCATCTCCTGCGCATCAAGCGCAGGCGCGGCGCTCTTGCCGGTGGCCTTCTCCCATGCGCTGTCGATGGCCGCCCGCGTGGCGATGTCCGCCAGGCCGGTTTCCTCCAGACCATTGTCCTTCTGGAAGCGCGCGACCGCGCCCGCCGTCAGGCTGCCGAACGCGCCGGAGCGGATGCTGCCGTTGTAGTAGCCCAGATCCCTGAGGCGCTCCTGCAGGACGATGACCTCCCCGCACGGCGTCATGTCCTCGTACAGCGTGCCCTCGGCATAGAAGTACTCGCTCTTCACGGTGCCGCAGAGCGTGCAGGCATGCTCGCGGATGCCCTTCTTCTTGCCCTGCGGCTGCCGCGTGACAGTCCACTCGCCGAAGACGTGCTCAAGCGGCGTGATCCTGGCGTTCCTGGTCTTCCCGCAGCGCGTACAGGTCTGCGTGCCCACGCCCGACGTCTTGCAGGTCGGCTCCTTGGTTACGACGGCTTCGCCCCAGTCGTGGCCCAGGCTGGGGATCGACTCGCCCTTCACCTTGCCGCAGACCGCGCAGGTGTACTCGCCGCGTCCGTTCTTTGTGCAGGTCGGCTCTGTGACGACCACCATCTCGCCGTACTCGTGCGGCAGCTTGTCGATGGTGTACCTGACCAGATTGCCGCACACCTGGCAGACGGCCTCCTGCCTGCCCGTCTCCGTGCAGCTCGGCTCCTTGGTGACGGTCATTTCGCCGGGCGTATGCGGCAGCTTGCGCGTGTAGCGCTGCTCCCAGTGGTCGCAGTTGCGGCAGTACCTGAACTGATGGCCCTGGCGGGTGCAGGTTGCCGAGGTCTTCGTCTGCCAGGAGGTGTACCGGTGCGCGCTCTCCGATCCGCAGTCCTTGAGTGCGCACGCAGTCGCCGCCAGCAGCGTCATCGTCAGCATCAGCACAGCGGCGCTGATGATCTTCTTTTTCATATGAGTCTTCTCCTCTCGGGTCATTCCCATGTATTGTATCATAAGAAGAACGTCCGTTTCAAGGCATTGGCACAAAGAGGCAGCGAGAATCCCAGGAATTGGGCAGCGGCCCTTGATTCTTCCCGCAGAACCTTTTACAATAGATGACAGTTCTCCCTATTCTCGATTGCAGGAGGTTCTTCCCATGCTTGGTATCCTCAGCGCACAACAGGAATTCCTCTTTCCCGATACGCCGCTCGGCCCGCTGAGCGCGCAGCTGCGCGTGGTTTCCGCGCGCAATGGCAGGGTCGGCGTGCAGATCATGTTCGCGTGCGCTGCCGAATGCGGCAGCGTCAGCGTCAGCGGCGGCGGCTTTGACGCGTCGCTGTACGAGCTGGTCGATGTGCCGGTCGAGTACAACACCGGCGACGGCGTGAACCAGGGCGGCGCCATGGTGATCCTGCCTCAGACCTGCCCGGATTATGCCATCCGCCGGGCGCCCTTCCGCGTGTACGACTGTCTGCGCCCGCTCTGCGGCCGCGACGTTCCGTCCCGCAGCGGGCGCGTGAGCGCATATCTCACGCTCGCCCCGAAGGCAGACACGCCCGTCGGAGAGCACACGCTTGAGCTGACCCTGCGCGCCGGCGAAGAAACCCATATCTGCCGCCTGACCTATGTGGTCTATCCCGTCACGTTTGACGAGGATCTGTTTGAGACAACCAACTGGTTCAGCGTCCGGGCGATGGAGCAGATGCACGGCGTGACGCTGGGCACGCCGGCGTTTGAGGAGGTCGTGCGCGCCTACGCCCGCTCCATGCGCAGCGTGCACCAGAAGGTCTTCCTGCTGTGGATGCACGAGGATCTCTCCGAGCGCAGAGCCGAAAAGCCGTATGCGTTTGACTTTGAGGACATGGCCCCGATCATCCGCATCTTCTTTGAGGAGGGCTTTGACACGTTTGAAACCGGCGGCATCATCTTCCACGGCTATCGGGAGGACGGCACGCAGGATATGTTCACTGCCGACCTCAAGTGCCGCGCCAACCCCGCCGTCTCCGTCGATTCCGACGAGGGCTACGCGCTGCTGTGCTGCGAGATGCAGGCCTTTGCCGAGTTCCTTACGCGCCACGGCTGGATGGACCGCGTGCTCTTCCACGTCATGGACGAGCCGGATGTGCACTACGAAAACGACGCCGTGCTTCAGGCCCGCCGCGTGCAGTTCATGCTCGCCGCGAACATCGTGCGCCGGTATCTGCCGGGCGTGCGCATCCTGGAGGCCGTCAAGACCACGACGATGCGCGGCGGCGTGGACATCATGGTGCCCATCACCGACGGCTACGAGCAAAACAAGCCCGCCTTTGACGCGGCCATCGCCCGGGGCGAGGAGGTCTGGACATACGTCTGCTGCGCGCCGGAGGGCCGCTGGCTCAATCGCTTCCTCGATTCCCCGCTGATCAACGGCCGCCTGCTGTTCTGGGGCTGCGCGAAGAACGGCATCCGCGGCTATCTGCACTGGGGCTACAACCAGTTTGGCGGCGTGCCCAATCCCTTTGAGGCCACCAGCGCCCGCAACTGGACGGGCATCGGCACCAGCTTCCCCTGCGGCGACGCGTTCATCGTCTATCCGGGCGAGAAGGGGCCGTGGCCGAGCATGCGCCTGGAGGCCGAGCGCATGGGCGCGCAGGAGGCGTGTCTGCTGCGCGCGCTCAAGGAGAAGAACCCGCAGGCGCACGACGCGCTCATCGCGCAGGTGTTCACATCGTTTGAAGCGTACGACAACGATCCCGCGAAGATGAACGCCGTGCACGAGGAGCTGCTGCGGCTGCTGGCGGAGTGATGCGCTTCCTTGCAGACGCGCCGCCCTGCGCGGGAAAAGGCATGTCAAAGGGATCTCCGGCCGCCGGAACCGGGGAATGCACAATAGAGTTGCATACGCCGGGATTTCTTGCTATAATAACTATAAACTGATCAAATCCTGTTGGAATCGACAGGCTGCACGAGAACATGAAACAAGCACACAGGAGAAGGAGTGACGGATATGCCGCATCATCAAATGAAGCTGCCGACGAAAAAGAGATGGATGGCGCTTGTGCTGTCGCTGGTGCTAATCATACTCTTTGCCGTGCCGGCTTGTGCCTCGTCGTATGCCGATCTCCTTGCCAAATATTCGTCCCGCGACGGCGTGAAGCTGTGGAAAGATTCGGACGGTCTGGGCTATGCGCGTTGGGAGAAGGCCTCCGGCAACAAGCTGAATTTCCGTCCCAAGGTGTACAGCCAAAGCGCATACCTGACGCTGCGCGCGGTCGAGTTGTGCTACTATGCGACAGACGTGTGGGGCGAGCCCGTTTACGGCGAGAACCGCTACTACACGCATACGAGCAAGCTGACGCTCAAGCCTGGCGAAAAAGCCTATACGGACTGGGTCGCGCTGCCAAAGCGGGACGAGATTGACCGGGTGTATTGCGGCATCAAGCGGCTGAGCTATTCGGACGGCACCGTGGTCGAGTTTGAAGATGACGAAATCGAATTCCTCTATTGGACGATCGAGTGGTAATCCTGTTTTCGTACATATGACAAGGCACACCGCACAATCTGCGGTGTGCCTTGATGTTTACCTGACCACCTTGACGCTCCTGACGCCGAAGTACTGCGCCATCGACTCGTTCGTCCACATGGTCTCATCCTCATACGCCGTGATCTTGCCCGTCACGGTCTGCACGCTCCACGCGGGCAGCTCCACGCAGTCCTGAGGCCCGGCCGCCCCGCACAGCGTGTATTCGTTTCTAAACTGCGCGATGTACGCGTCCTGCGTGCCGTCCAGCTGATCGATAACGAGCTTTTGATAGTTGCCCATCTGCCCCAGCGCCAGGCACAGCGCAAGCGCCGCCATCCCCAGCACCGCACAGCGCCTTACCGCCCGCCCGTCGCTCAGCGTCGCACGGCGCCTTGGCTTCAGCCGCAGCAGGATCATGACGAAGGCAAGCGGCGCGGCGAGCATCACATAGAAGTGATACATGTTCACCACACGCCCGCTTCCGGCATAGCCGGAGGAATACATGTGCGGGATGATCATCGCACAGAGGATCAGGTACAGGCCCAGCAGCGTCGCGGGGATCGGCGGGCAGCGCCAGGCTTTCTCCTCCATGCGGTCGGTCGCCCTGGCCAGCAGCGGCGTGCCCGCGATGAGCAGCGCCAGCAGCGGCGTCTTCACCAGAAAGCGCACGATGTACCTGCCCGCGTCGCGCAGCGTCCACAGCACGGAGGACAGCAGCCATTCCATGCCCGCCTGATGCGCGCCGTCGCACTCCATGCGCACGCTGTTGCCCGGCGCAATCACCGACAGCAGCAGGCCCATCGCGATGGGCAGCATCAGCAGCGCCGTGCGCAGCGTTGCCTGACGCTGCAGCCGTCGCTCCTCCGCGCCGCCGAAGGCACGCGTCTGCCCCTGTGCCGCCTGCGCGCCGTCCCAGGCGACCGCGCCGGTCATGGCCGCGGCGGGCGTTTTGTGCGCCGCCCATGCGCGCGCAAGCGCCATCATGAAGAGCGCCGCCAGCGTCATCATCGCGGTGATATAGTTGTCCATGCCCAGCGCAAAGAGCAGCAGGCTGCACAGCACAGCCTGCGCAATCCGCTTGCCCTTGCTCGCTCGGCTCTCGCTCAGGCAGTCGCACAGCACCAGTGTGATCAGCGCCGCCGCCTGCGCGCCGGTGTAGAACCACGCGCCGTTGAACCAGTAGATGCCCTCGACGATGTCCGGCAGAAACATCAGGCCGAACGCCGACAGCAGCAGATACAGCGGCAGCCACACGCCGCGCGGCAGGCCGAGCCTGCGGCCCAGCATATGGCGCATGAACACGAGCCACGCAACCAGATGCAGCGCCAGCAGAACCGCCGCGTGCGCGCCGTAGTGCTCCAGGGAGAACACCGCTGGGTTGAGCGTCATGACGACGATGCCGGTGAACGTCCCCTGCCAGTCGTGCCAGGTGCGCAGCGCATAGCTGACCGCGTCCTTGAGGACGTGCAGCAGGCTGCCGGTCTGCGTCCACGTCGGGTGCGTGTACACGGCGAAGGTGAAATCGTCCGTCGCCGGATGCGCCGCCTGCGCGCCCAGAAAGAACGGAGCCAGCAGCGCCGCCCAGAGGAGGGCGGCCGCCGCCCATCTGACCTTCTTCATGCCTTACGCTCCGAATTCCGCCTTGCAGCGCGCCAGCATCTCGCGGATAGGCAGCTGATACGGGCAGCGCGTCTCGCACACGCCGCAGCCGACGCAGTCGCCCGCCTTCTTCGCCATGCCCGCATAGCGCGCCTTTGCCCAGTCGCCCAGGCCATAGCGCTGCAGATAGCCCTCCAGCACGAAGATGCCGCTGATGCCGATGCCCGCGGTGCACGGCTGGCAGTAGTTGCAGCGGCGGCAGAACTGCGTGCCCAGCTCCCTGCGGATGGTCTCGATCCGCTCAAGCTCCTGCTGCGTCAGCGGCGAGTTGTCCTCCATCGCAGCCAGGTTCTGCCGGACCTCCTCCGCGCTGTACATGCCCGGGATCACGACGGACACGTCCGGGTTCTGGCCGATGAAGCGCAGCGCAAGCGTCGCATCCTCCAGCGCGCCGCCAGCCAGCGGCTTCATGACGATGAAGCCGACACCCTGCTCGGTGCAGCGGCGCATGAGCGCCTCGCCCTGCGTCTCCACGATGTTGTACGGGAACATGATCGTCTCCACCCAGTCCAGGCCAAGCGCACGCTCAAAGACCGTCGCCATGTGCGCCGTCAGGCCGATGTGGTCGATCTTGCCGGCGTCCTTCGCCTCCAGCAGCGCCTCGAGCGCGCCGCCCGGCGCGATCACGGTCTCCAGATCCGCCAGAGACGGGTTGTGTACCTGATACAGCTCGATGTGATCGGTGCGCAGGTTATGAAGGCTCGTCTCGATGTCCTTTTCCATGGCCTCCTTCGTGCGCGCCATAGACTTGGTCGCGATCACGAACCGGTCGCGCATGCCCTTCAGTGCCTCGCCGAGATAGCTCTCGCTGACGGTATAGCCGCGCGCCGTGTCGATGTAGTTGACGCCGCTGTCCGCCAGCGCCTGCATCAGCGTGCGCACGGTGGGCACGTCCACCTTCTGAATCGGGATGCCGCCAAAGCCCATGCGGGAGATGGTCAGTCCGGTTTTGCCAAGCGTCGTATATTCCATAGAGCATTCCTCCGTAACGAAAATGTGCAGTGTACTTCTCCTATTATATCCCGGATCGCCGCGCAATGCAATGCCGTGAAAGGCGAGCATGGCTTTTGCGCGCATGGCCACGCTGAAAAACGCGCATATTTCCCCGCGCGGCGGACACACTATCTCCGAGCAATCGCTCAATCATCACAACGATGGAGGGTATTTGTATGAATCAGACCATTCATTGCTCCGTGTCTTCCTGCCGCCATCACAGCGGCCAGAACAACTGCCAGCTCGACGCCATCGACGTGCGTCCGAACTGCAACTGCCATTCCGGCAAGTGCGACGAGAGCATGTGCGGCTCCTACGACAAGAAGTAAGCCAGGCACAGAAAACGCGGGCAGGGCGTCGTCCCTGTCCGCGCTTTTTTCGTAGGGAATTGCACAAAGAATCTTCGTATTATACTAATTCGCAGTTAAAATGCCTAATAGAGTGCATCAGATTTTTCGCTCTGACGAAGCCGAGTGAAGTGAGGCGTTACTTAAGGTACGTTGAACGGAACAAGGCAAAGTCAGAGCGGAAAAGATGATGCGCGGATTAGGCCATTTTAACAAGAATTAGTATTACTGCCTGACAAACTTGTCCGCGCCAACGCCGCACAGCGGGCACTTGAAGTCCGCATCCAGCGGGCCTTCATGCACATAGCCGCAGACCGTGCAGACCCACTTCTCCTGGGCCTGCTCCTGCGCGGGCGCATCGCCAATGACCACGCCGCCCTGCACACTGACGAGCACCTGATCGGCCAGCGCATTGAGCTGCGCCAGGCTCTCCTCGTTGGTCGTGGAGCGGATGGTGACCGGCTCGGCGATCAGCTCCATGCCGTTCATCTGCGCCAGACGCTCCTGCATCAGCGAGGCGGCAACCGGCGACCAGCTGCCGTTTTCGATGAGCGCGACCTTGCGGCCCTGGACATTGTGCGCAGCCAGATCGGTGATGAAGTTCTTCATCGGGGTGAAGATGTCCATGTTGTAGGTGATGGACGCCAGCACGATGGTGCTGCAGCGGAAGGCCTCGCCGATCAGCTCGCTGACATGCGTCTTGGACACATCATAGACGCGCACATTGCGCACGCCGCCCTCGGACAGGCGGGAGGCCACGATGTTTGCCGCGTTCTCCGTGCCGCCGTAGACGGAGCCGTAGACCACCATCACGCCCTGCTCATCCTCCGGCGCGTAGCGGCTCCACTTGTCGTACTTGTCCAGGATCCAGCCCAGATTCTCGCGCCAGATCGGGCCGTGCAGCGGGCAGATCGTCTGGATGTCGATCGTCGCCGCCTTGGCCAGCACCGCCTGCACCTGATTGCCGTACTTGCCCACGATGTTGCAGTAGTAGCGGCGGGCATCGGCCAGCCACTCCGTCTCGAAATTCACCTCATCGGCGAAGAGATTGCCGTCCAGCGCGCCGAACGTGCCGAACGCATCGGCGGAGAAGAGCACCTTGTCCGTGGCGTCGTAGGTCATCATCACCTCGGGCCAGTGCACCATCGGCGCCATCACGAAGATCAGCTTGTGGCGGCCGGTGGCCAGCTCCATGCCCTCATCCACGGCGTAGCCGTACTGAGACGGATCAAAGCCGAAGAACTGCTCGATCAGCTTGGCCGCCGTCGTCGAGTAGATCAGCTTGGCCTCCGGATAGCGCACCATCACCTCGCTGATGGCAGAGCAATGATCCGGCTCCATGTGGTTGATGACAAAATAGTCGAGCTTGCGTCCGTCAAGCGCGTACGCCAGATTCTCAAAGAACTGGCCAGAGACGGAACGGTCCACCGTATCAAAGAGCACGGTCTTCTCATCCAGCAGCAGATAGGAGTTGTACGAGACGCCGCGCGGGATCGGATACACGTTTTCAAACAGCTCGATGCGCCTGTCGCTCGCGCCGAGATAGACCAGATCCTCGCTGATGCGGCGCACGTTGTGCACGCCCGCAAACTTTTTGCGCCCGTCAAACGTTTCCTCCTCTGCTTTCGCAGAAGCCACGCTGCCCAGCATGCCACACGCGGCAACGCCTGCCGCGCCGGCGGCCGCCGTCTTGAGAAAGCTCCTTCGCGTCATGCCCTTATCCATGCTTGCACCTCCGTATGCAGTATCTTTTTCAGGATGCTTTATTCTATCACTTCGTCTGTTATTTGTAAATACGGCGCACAGGTTTTTGAAGTATTACTGCAAATTTGACAAAATCGACACAAATTGCTACAATATTCTCAAAATCGCATGAGGGATGCAGGCCATGAGAACGCTGTATGTTACCGATCTGGACGGCACGCTGCTGCGCAGCGACGTCTCCACCTCCGACTATACCAACCGGACCATCAACCGCCTCGCGCAGCAGGGCATGCTCTTCTCCTATGCCACCGCGCGGTCGTATTCCACCTCCGTCAAGGTCACCCGCGGGCTTGACGCGCACATCCCGCTGATCGTCTACAACGGCGCGATGATCATCGACAATGCCACCGGGAAGATCCTGCTGACCAACTTCTTCGGCGACGACGCGCACGCGCTGCTTTCCGACCTGCTGGCGCACGGCGTCTATCCCATCGTCTACGCGTTTGTGGACGGCGTGGAGCGGTTCTCCTACGTCCCGGAGCGCAGCAGCCGCGGCGTGCTCGACTTCGTCGCCACACGCCAGGGCGACCGCAGGGACAACCCCGTGGCCAGCGCCGACGACCTGCAGCGCGGCGACATCTTTTACTTTGCCTGCATCGGCGAGGAGGAGACGCTCGAGCCGCTGGAGCGCAAGTACCAGCGCATGTATCACACGGTCTATCAAAAGGATATCTACTCCGGCGATCAGTGGCTGGAGATCATGCCGAAAGCCGCCTCCAAGGCCAACGCCATCCGCCAGCTCAAGGCACTGCTTGGCTGTGACCGGCTTGTGGTCTTCGGCGACGGCAAGAACGACATCGATATGTTTGAGCTGGCCGACGAGGGCTACGCGGTTGAAAACGCCGCGCCGGAGCTCAAGGCCGTCGCCACGTCGGTCATCGGCAGCAACGACGAGGATGCCGTGGCAAGGTGGCTCAGTGAGCATGCTGAGATTGGGGAGAAATGAAGGGGTTTCCGGGAGTGATTGTTAGCTAAAGGGAGCTAAAGTTCATTAAGAAATATGAAGACAGCCGTCTTCAGGGGAAGCGCGCTGCGCTGGGCCCAGAGGGATGAGGGGGGATTTCGATTTCCCCCCTACATCCCTCTGGACTCCCATACCCCCTTGAAACGACCAGGACTGTGGTCCTGGACCTGGGGCTGTATGAGGACTTGAAGTGGTAAACTAAAATTGGACACGCAGGGGGTAGAAACTGGACACGAAAAAC
>CAMFCQ010000062.1 GCA_945948915.1 uncultured Clostridia bacterium
CTATATTGAAATTTTAAGTTATATTTTGTGCATGTCAACATATGTGAAAGGAGTCTGCCGATGAAAGTAAATCAATCTACTTTAGCGGATGATATATTTGTATCAGTAGAAACGTTGTTGCCGACATGTAGTTTTCCAACCTATCATGCGCATAATGTTTATGAGATTTACATTTTAAATTCAGGGGAACGTAACATTTTCATCGGTAGTAAGCTATATCATACATCACCCGGAGATGTGGCAATGATCCGCCCTCATATTCCTCATAGAAGTTTCGGAAATACACCCTATAGCGGTATCTGTGTAGAGTTTTCCAAGGGATATTTGGATGAGCAGTTAAGTAGCCGGGAACGGACGGAAGTGTTGCAGTGCTTTATTCAGCCGGTTATATCGCTGCCGGAAATGTATCTGAAGGAACTTTGGTGCAACGCGGAGAAAGTAATAAAAGGAAAGATTCAAAAGAAAGAGTATCTTTTGAGCCTGGCAAAAATTTTAGAAGAGTTTCAAAGTGCAACTGACATGGCGAGAAAGGCATCTGCTGAATCAGATGCTTCTCCTATTAGCAATTATTTGCAGGAACATTATAAGGAGATTCATAGTCTGGAGGAGCTGACGACATATTTTAGAGTCAGTAAAAGCTACCTGTGTAGGATTTTTAGGAAGCAGGCAGGGCTAACTATTGTAGAATATATTAATCGTCTAAAGGTTGAGGAAGCCTATAAGTTATTGCAGGAAACGGAACTTTCGATTCATGAAGTCAGTATGCGGTGTGGATTTGATACAGTAATTTATTTTAATCGCGTGTTTAAGCGAATTATGGGTGTTACACCAAAGGATGCTCGGAAAATAGCCAGAGATCAATGGACATATATATAGAATTGGTAAACCGGTTTTTGAATTTTGTTCAATATCGGTTTATTTTTTGTTGTGTTGGTTTTTTTTATTTCTATAATGAAATTGGATAGTATATAGAATAGCGGATAAGTAACTGGTAATAGCATGATTGCGGAAGGGAGCATAATAAATGAAATCATTGATTTTAGAGAATGACAAGTATCAAATGAACTGGGTGGAAGGTACTGTGGAATGGGGAACAGTTCGTGTTCCGAAGGGAATTGAGGTTGCGGTGCAGTCTGAAAAAGTAGACGGAGATATATATGAAACTTATACATTTACTAATGTGACGGCGCACGATATTTTTACTTCCCTAAAAGATATTGGGATTTATACGACTTTCAATGATGATTACAAGGATTCTGAGACCTGTATGACCAATAGATGCCATGCGCATATCTGGTGCGGAGAAGAGATAACCTATGTGATGGCCCTTCGTATGGGTGGGGATGCGCCCCACTTGGGTATGGTGGTAACTGAGGGAAGTATCGGTGGATACAGTGTGGAACGTGATTTTGCAAAGATGAGCAATGATAGAGGTGATTTTTTGCTTCATCCGGTACCGATTACACTGACGCCCGGAGAGAGCTTTCAAATCAGCTGGGTATTGTTTACGCACAACGGAAAGGAAGATTTTTATAGACAATTGCCTGTATATAATCCGAAATATATCCGAGTGTCTGCAAATCAGTTTACTGTATTTGCAGATGAACAGATTTCTTTAGAAATTGAGCCGGCCTTTGTATTTCATCCCAATGATGTGGAAATTATGAAAGGTGGAATGGCAGTAGATTTTAGTTGTGACAATGGTTTAATTAAGGTTAATGAAACACCTGTCGAACCGGGCGAGTACTGTTATCAAATTTGTGTAAAAGGTGTCAAGACCCACTGTAATATTTTAGTACAGCCTACCATGATGGAATTGATAAAGGCAAGATGTTACTATTTGGCAGAAAAACAGCAGTATCATAATTCTCTCAGCCGTTTGGATGGTGCTTATTTGATTTATGATACGGAAGAAGGACATATTTATTACGAATCGAAAAATGATTATAATGGCGGGCGAGAGCGTGTCGGTATGGGTATTTTAATGACAAAATATCTTCAGCAGAAAGAGGATGTCTATTTAGAGGAAAGCCTGAAAAAGTATATTACTTATGTGGAGAGGGAACTTTTGGAGAAAGAGACCGGAAGGGTATTCAATGATTATCAAAGAGATGACTCTTACAAGCGTTTGTATAATTATCCCTGGATGAGTCTTTTCTATCTGGAGCAGTACACGCTTTGGGGAAAGCAGGATATGCTGGAATGTGCATACAGGATTATGAAATCCTTCTATGAACAGGGTGGAGCGCATTTCTATGCTATTGAAATTCCTTTGGAGCGCATCTGCTGTGAATTGGAGCGGGCAGGAATGGAAGAGGAGTACCAAGAACTACTTACATATTTTAGAACTCATTGTGATTTTGTGGCAGAAACAGGAACCAATTACCCTGCTCATGAAGTGAACTATGAGCAGAGTATTGTGGCACCTGCAACAAATTTGTTGTTACAGATGTACAAAGTGACAGGGGAGAAAAAGTATCTGGAAGCAGGCAAAAAGCAGATGGCAGTATTAGAACTGTTTAATGGTACCCAGCCGGATTACCATATGTATGAGGTCGCGTTGCGTCATTGGGATGGTTATTGGTTTGGGAAAAAGCGTCTCTACGGTGATACCTATCCTCATTACTGGAGTGATTTGACAGCTCATGCATACAGAGAATGTGCAGAGCTTTTTGGCAGTGAGGAGTATGTTTATAAGGCGGAGGCGGCTTACAGAGGTGTGCTCAGCATGTTTAGAGCGGATGGTAGTGCAGCTTGCGCTTATGTGTATCCGGTTACGGTAAATGGTGTAGAAGGTGGTTACTATGATGTGTATGCAAATGATCAGGATTGGGGATTGTATTTTTATTTGCGTTCCCATTCTTAGAGTGTGTTTCTAAAAGAATACAGCCGTTCAGATATGCATCGACAGGAGAAAGCAAGGACACGTCGAATGATGCCACAGAGAGGTGACGGACATGGCAAGCAACATCCGGAGATACGAACTGAGCGACAACGAGTGGACGAGACTGAAGCCGTATTTTGAGGGGGAAGCACAAAAGAAAGGGAGGCCGCGTCGGGATGCGCGGGAATTGCTGAATGCAATTCTATGGATTGCGCGAAGCGGAGCAGCCTGGCGTGACCTGCCAGAGCGTTATGGCGCTTGGCAGACGGCCTACAAGCGGTTTGTGCAGTGGCAGGAGAGTGGTCTGCTGGAGAAGGTTTTTCATGAGCTGAGCACCGACGCAGACTATGAAACGCTGAGCATAGACAGCACATACATCAAGGCACACAAGGCAAGCGCGGGTGCCCAGAGAGGGGGCTCTTGAAACCCAAAAGCAGAGCGTTTCCCAAAGAAATCAGTGCATTGGTGTCAGTCGCGGCGGGCGGAGCACGAAGATTCACGCGGTTGTTGATGAGCTTGGGAACCCGGTGCATGTGCTGTTATCCACTGGGAACACATCTGACATCACCGTTGCTGAGGACTTGTTGAATCAGGTATCCATCAACGGTTCGACTGTGTTAGCCGACAAAGCCTATGGGAAATGGGCATTTCGGGAGTATCTTGCCGATCACAATGCTGACTTCTGCATCCCGCCCAAGAAGAATGAGACGGATCCCTGGTTCTGCGACTGGTGGCTATACAAAGAACGTCATCTTGTCGAGTTGTTCTTCCTCAAGCTCAAGGAATACCGCCGCGTTGCAACCCGCTTTGACAAGCCGGCTCGCCGTTTCCTTGGCTTTATTCATCTTGCCTGTATTCGCATTTTGTTGGCTTAATACAGGTATTATACTATTCTCAAATAGAAACGAGCTATAAGCGCGAAGCGAAGAAGGGGTCTGGGGACTGGTCCCCAGGCAGGTTTTAGGGCGGCAGCCCTAACGTATCCCCATATGGCGAAGCCATTCAGATAAAGCAGTCAGGGAGCGAAGCGTTACCTGACGGTCAGTTATCGCATAGTCGGTTCTATTTGAGAATAGTATAAGCAAAAAAGATGTGGGCAGATTCGTTCTGTTCACATCTTTTTATGATGATCTGATGCTCAGGCAAACGCCGCCTCGAGCGGCCCAAGCACACCGACGTAGACAGGCAGCACGCTTTCCTCGAGGGTTTCCCCCTCGCACAGGATGCGGCAGGTCAGCGTCAGCACGCAGGCGTGAGACGGCAGCGCGGCTTCCAGCGTGCCGATGCTGCCGCAGCGTGTGCAGGGCGCGCTCAGCTGCGCCAGTATCTCGCCGTTTTCGTCCTCCAGGACGGCGGCGGCGGTGAGGGTGCGGATCTCGCCCGGCGGGAGGAACGCATGAAGCGACGCGCTGAAGCGCATGCCCGCCCACCATGCGCCGCACAGCGGCAGCGCGGAGAGGTGCAGCGGCGTGAAGGCCGTGCGCAGCGCGTCGCAGACGTCGGCGTCCGCCAGACTGCCGGGCGCGCAGAGGCTGCCTGAGAAACGCCCCTGGCGCGCGGCCTCGGCGCGCAGGCGGACACAGACCGCGCCCAGCCAGGATAGCACGCTGCGCACGCCCTCCCCGTCGGGATTAAGCGCGCGGCCTGCGGCGTCGAAAAGCAGATCGCGCGGCGACAGCGCCGCATCGACGGCGCGCGGCAGGGCGGTCATGGAGCACAGCTGCCAGGCGACGGCTGCCGGGGAAAGCCCCTCGCCCTGAAGCGGCGCGGCGCAGAGGGCGACGTTGGGATAGCGCGCCAGCATGGCCCGCAGCGGGCTGCCCTCCGGCACAAACTGCCGGACGGCAATGCCGGCGCGGCACAGCGTGCGGTACGCCGCGTCCGTCAGCAGCATGGGCGGGGAGACAGCGGGGATGTTCAGCGCGCACAGACGCTCGGCGAGCGCCTGCGGACTGCCTGCGCAGTCCCGTCCGGTGAGCGGGACGAAGGCGCACTCGCCTCTGGCGGGATAGCCGCACAGCAGCAGCGCCTCGTCACAGAGCACGCCCTCGCCGCGGCGGCTGTCCGGCTGATAAAAAAGCTGCAATTTCAGCGCGGGGGCCGCATATGCTTTTCCCGGGACAAACCTGTCCGCGTCAAGCGCCATGGAGAACGACACATCGCGCACCGCGTACGCCGCGAGGGAGAGCTGCATTTCCCGTGCCGGCTCGGCTGCGGACGGCACGCACTGCGCGCGCAGCACATAGCTGCCCTCGCCGCGCGTACAGATTCTGGCGCGCAGCGAGATCAGGCCGCTGCGCGCGTCCGGCGTGAGGACCACGCGCGAGAGATGCGCGTGCTCATGGGTGAGCAAAAACACCGGGCCGCAGACCCCGGCGGGCCGCGATTCCTCAAAGCGCAGGGTCAGCGTCCGGCGGCGGCCCAGGTACAGCGCATCCGTCAGATCGATGGCGAGCATGCAGGGCGCGCCGGTCAGCTCCATGGCGGCGGAAGAGACGGCGGACGCCCTGCCGCCGTGAAAGCGCGCGAGCACCTGATCGTCCAGCAGAATCTCTCCCCGACCCGCAAGGTGGTCAAAGGTCAGCAGCGCGCGGTCGCCGCGCAGGCTGCCAAAGTCGATCTCGCGCGTCAGGCGCACGGTGCCGGGCACGTCCTCCGGGAGCATCGCCGGGAGGACAAGCGGAGCAGCCCGCTCCGCCGGTTCGCCGTCCTCCGAAGCGCAGCCGCCGAGCAGATCGGCGAAATCATCAAGCGCATCCGCGCCGGGCAGGGAAAAGCCGGGGGCATCGGCGCAGAGCAGGCGGTCGGGCAGATGGTCGGCGCAAAGCGTCCAGCGGGTGAGCGGCAGGCGCATCATGCCTGCGCCCTCTGGCGCTTAAGCGCCTCGCGCGCCATCAGCAGGCCGCAGATGGTCTTGCCGTCGCGCAGCTCGCCGCGCATGACCTTCTCCACCGCCTCGTCGAGCGGAATGCGTACGAGATCCAGAAATTCGTCCTCGTCCGGGTGCGTCTGCCCCTGGGAGAGGCCCTGCGCCAGATAGATGCCGATCTGCTCCGTGCAGAAGCCCGGCGTGGTGAGCACGGAGGTCAGCAGCGTCATCCTCTCTGCCCGCAGGCCGGTTTCCTCCTCCAGCTCGCGCACGGCGCAGTCAAGCGGATCCTCGCCCACATGGTCAAGCTTGCCGGCGGGGATTTCCAGCGTCACGCGATCAACGCTGACGCGGTGCTGGCGCACCAGCAGCGTCGTGCCATCCTCAAACACCGGCACCACGGCGGCCGCGCCCTTGTGCACGACGATCTCGCGCGGGGCGGGATGGCCGTTGGGACAGGTCACCTGCCACTTCTCCACGTGGAGGATATGGCCCTCGTAGATGGTCTCTTTTTGAAACGGGATCTCCCGCAGCTTGCTGTCGTCCATCGCTTGTCTCTCCTTCGATTCAGGCTGTACAGGCGGTTGCCTGCATGAATGATTTGTATAATTCGTCTCCCACGGGATGAATCCCTGCCTTCCATTCGTCTTATCCATGTAAACCGGCATGATGCCGGCTGCATGGCCGACAAAGTTCTGTGGATTCTGTTGCTCTGTGCCCGAGACCGGTGCTTTGCAAGAGGAGTTACATAACGGACGGGCAGCAAATCCCTGCCAAAACCGCCCGCGGAGTTGACAAGGGAAAGACGCCGATTTACAATGTGCGTATACAATGGATGCATTGGGACAGGAGGCCGAGGCCTCCTGGCGACCCCCGAAAAAGGAGGAGAAAAGATGAGAAAAATCACCCGCCGGCTGACGGCCTTCGTGCTCAGCGCATGTCTGGCGCTTGCACCGCTCGGCGCGTTTGCCCAGACGCCGCAGGGAATTGCGGCACAAGTGGTGATCACGATGCAGGACGGCGCGCAGGCGTCGCTGCCGGTGCAGGTATTGGTCACATCCGCCGGAGAGACCGTATACTGGCTGGATATGAGCATGCTGGACGAGGCGCAGATCGAGGCGCTGTCCATGGGCGAGCTGATCCTCTTTGGCGAGGCGGGTGAGCTCCTGGGGCAGTATTCTCTGGATGGCACCGAGGCCGGCGCGGAGGGCGAAGGCCTGTTCGAGCTCTATGACGAGAACAATGCCGACGTGATCGTTCCGCTGATGATGGCCCCGATGGCGCTGCCGGAGAGCACGCAGGAGGCCGAGCTGGTGCTCGCTGAGTACGGCTTTGAGAGCGGCACATACGATGACTGGGAGACCGTCGAGGAGCCCCCGGAGGTTGTCGAGGAGCCCCCGGAGGTTGTCGAGGAGCCCCCGGAGGTTGTCGAGGAGACCCCGGAGACCGTCGAGGAAACGCCGGAGACCGTCGAGGAAACCCTGGAGACCGTCGAGGAGACCCCGGAGACCGTCGAGGAGACCCCGGAGTACGTCGAGAAAACGCCGGAGTACGTTGAGGAAACCCCGGAGGTTGTCGAGGAGACCCCGGCGTATGACGAGATCGCGGAAGAAATCGTTCCGCCGCAGTATGTGATGCCCCTCCAGGACAACACGAATCTGCGCAGTGCGCCGCTCGTCCAGGAGGACAATGTGCTGGCGCTGGTTAATGCGGACGATGTGCTGGCTGTGTTTGGCTATGCGATTGACGGCGACGGCCGCATCTGGTGGCAGGTGCAGGACGTGCGCACCGGCGTGAGCGGCTGCATCATGGACGATGTCACGACCGAGGCGGACGAGGACGACTATTATGCTTTCCTCGAGCAGCTGGAGGCGGAGCGCCCCGAAGCCGAGGAGCCGGTCGTCGAGGAGCCGGTGATTGAGGAGCCGGTTGTCGAGGAACCCGTTGTTGAAGAGCCGGTTGTCGAGGAACCCGTTGTTGAAGAGCCGGCTGTTGAGGAACCTGTTGTTGAAGAGCCGATTGTCGAGGAACCGGTCGTTGAGGAGCCGGCCGTTGAGGAACCGGTGATCGAGGAGCCGGTTGTTGAGGAACCGATTGACGAGGAACCTGTTGATGAGGAGCAGGCCGAGACTGTCCGCTATGCGGTGACCAGCAACAAGAACAACCCGACCAACAACCTGCGCGCGTCTGCGGATTCCAAGGCGGACGTGGTGGGGGTGTATGAAAACGGCGAGCTCGTCACGTTCGGCGAGCCGACCGCGGACGGCAAGTGGTATCCGGTGACGGTCGTGCGCGACGGCGCGCAGGGCTATATGCGCGACTACCTGCTGACCGAAATCTCCGAGGCGGACGCGCTGGCGCGCATGGCTGAGCTGCCTGCGGCCGGGGACGCTGAGGATGCGCAGGATGAGACGCAGGATGAAGCGGCTGAAGAGACCGTTCAGGACGGCGGCGAGGCTGTACAGACGCCGGAGGTGATTGAGTCCGGAGAGGACGAAGCGCTCCCGGAGCAGAAGCCGGAAGACGAGAACGAGGCTGAAGCCGGGGACGAAGCCGCTGCTGTCAGCGGCACGGACGAGGAAACCGATGCGGCAGACGGGCTGATTCACACGTTCCCGGCGTACGCGATGACCCTGCCGCAGGACAACGCGGTCATCGTGCTGCGCACGGAGGCCGGCGGCGAGCTGCCGCAGAACGGCGCGGTGCCGATGATCCGCGAGCCCACCCCGCTGGAGGTCGCCGAGGTGCAGACCGCAGCGGACGGCCAGAGCTGGTACCTGGTGCGCAACATGAACACCAATGAGACCGGCTACATCGAGGCCGTCAAGGTCGAAGAGGTGACAAAGGAGGTCGCGGAAGCGGCGGTCAAGGACGACATCAGCGTCATCCCGCCGGTGCCCAGCGACAATGAGACCCCCGGTGAGATCACAGGCAGCGAACAGGAGGGCGCTGAGGGCAGCGAGCCTGAGGCTACGCCGGAGCCGGATACCCCGCAGGAGCTGGCCGACGGCGATATCTATCACTACGGCTACAACACCGGCCGCCAGGTCGGCCTGCGCAAGGCCCCGAGCAAGAGCGGTGAGCGCATCTACAACATGGAAGCGGGCACGGTGCTCTGGGTCATGAGCAAGGACGGCGACTGGTGCCATGTGCGCACCGACCGCGCCGAAGGCTATGTGATGGCTGAGTACGTGCAGCTGATGGGCGTGAACGAGGAGGCGGCTTACCGCGCCTCGATCGATGACCCGGAAACCGCGCCGGAGGTCACGCCGACGCCTGAGGAAACCGAAGAGCCGGAGAGCACCCCCGCGCCTGAGGAGACCGAGGAGCCGGAGAACACGCCGACGCCTGATAAGACCGAGGAGCCGGAGAACACCCCGACGCCGTCCCCGGAACCGACCGAGGAACCCAAGGCCGAACCGACCGCGACCCCCGCGCCGCAGCAGCTGGAGCGGTATGCGGTGGTCACCAGGGACAATACCCAGCTTCGCGCCAGCGCGGACAGCAGCGCGTACCTGCAGGCGATGCTTGCCAAGGATGACGTGGTCTACGCGATGCACAGCGAGATGAACGCCGCGGGCGAGATGTGGACGCTGGTGCAGGTGGACGGTCAGTGGGGCTATGTGCTCGAAGGCAGCCTGCGCGTGATGGACGAGCAGGAGGAGGCGGATTATCTGGCGGCGCTGGAGGCGGCCAAGGCCACCCCGACGCCGACCGCCGAGCCGACCGCCACGCCGGAGCCGACGGCTACACCCGCGCCGCAGCGCCTGGAGATGTATGCGCGCGTCCTGAACGACGGCACGCCGCTGCGCGGCAACCCCGATCCCAACGCGTACCTGCAGACCATCCTGAACAAGGAGACGGTGGTCTACCTCTTCCAGAGCCAGTTTGCCTCCGACGGCATGATGTGGTATCTGGTGCAGTATTCCGGCCAGTGGGGCTACATCCGCGCTGACCTCGTGCGCCCGATGGGCGAGCAGGAGACGGCGGAATACCTGGCGGCACTGGAGGCTGAGCTGGCCACGCCGACCCCGATGCCGCAGGCCACGCCGGAGCCGATCGGCCCGGATTCCACCAGCGCGTATGCCAAGCTGATCAAGGACAAGGTCAACCTGCGCCGCACGCCGTCCGCGTCCGGCACGTCGCTTGACCGCGTGCCGATCAACACGCTGCTGCTGGTGCTGGGCAGCGAGTATGACGGCACCTATACCTGGTATCAGGTGACCTACAACAACAAGGAAGGCTATATCCGCAGCGATATGGCGCAGATGCTGACCATCGCCGAGCTTACCGCCTATTATCAGGAGCAGATGGAGCAGGCGCAGAGCGCGGCAAAGCCGGGCGTGAGCACCACGCCGAATTCCAGCAACAACACCAGCATTGTGATCGGCGGCTCTCAGCTGCAGGATCTCATCCCGGTGGATGACAGCTGGACCAACAACGTGATCGACGGCATGCCCAGCTATGCGACGGCGACGCCCGATCCGAACGCGACGCCGACCCCGGTGCCGCCGGCCAAGGCTGCCGCGCTCATCCGCTCCAGCGGCGACATCACGGTCAACAATGTTCCGGCGATGACCGAGAGCGGCACGTTCTCCGTCTATGGCCAGGCCAAGGCGTACAGCACGATTACCGCGACGGTGGAAATGACCGTTCAGACGAGCGCAACCGCAGCCCCGGCGACGATCGGCCAGAGCCTGATTTCCTCCGCCATCGCGGAGGCCGTGGTCAAGCGCACCGTCGGACAGACTGTGGCGGACGCGAATGGCCGCTTTGAGATGGACGTGACCCTGCCGCAGCCCGGCGAGTACATCGTCGAGTTCGCTTCGGCGGACGGCGCGTATGCGCAGTACGGCGTGACCTATGACACCGGCGCGACGCCGGAGCCGACTGTGCAGCCCCTGCCCACCGCGATGCCGGTGGAGGAGGACGGCGGTATGGGCATCCTGCCGTTCGTCATCGGCGGTGTGCTGATCGTCGTGGCGGCTGCCGTCTATGGCGTGTATGTCTACCGCCGCAGGAGCGAGCAGGAGGAGAACGAGGAAGACGAGGACGATGAGGCCGAGCTGCGCGAGGAACAGCTGAACATGCAGCGCCAGCGCCGCGCCGAGACGACCGGCCCGAAGACGACCTCGACCGTGATCCCGGGCACGCAGCGCACACAGTCTGCGACGAATGCGCAGGTGCCGTCCTACATGAAGAACGCGGAGAGCAGGACGCCGGTCAGCCCGTATGCAAGGCCGGCTGCGCTGACGGCTCCGAGCGCGCCGGTGAAGCCGCAGGCCCCGGTCGCCCCGACTGCACCGATGAAGCCGCAGGCTCCGGTTGCGCCGCAGGCGCCGGTAAAGCCGCAGGCTCCGACCGCGCCGACGGCCCCGGTGAAGCCGCAGGTGCCGACCGTGACGACCACGGCGAATGAAGCGGCGCAGACCGATGGGGCCGCGGAGGCTCCGCGCCGCCGCCGCCGTCCGCCGGTGGATCCGAACGCATAATCATACGCAAGGCAGCCCGTCCGATAGGGATGGGCTGCTTTTTCTTGCGCATCGCGCAGCGGCGTGATATGATGAAAGCATCATGGATGTGTATTTCCATCGCAGACGCGGAGGTTTGAATATGGCGAAAAGGATCGTGAGCGTGGCGGCGCTGTGGCTTTTGCTTCTGGCGCTGGTCTTCCTGTACACGGACAGGCGCGAGTACACCTGGACGTTTGAGGGCGAGGAACTTGCTCAGGTGCTGATAAGCACGCAGAAGGCGCAGGAGCACGAGGACGCTGCGCAGCAGGCCATGGCGGCGAAGCGTGAAGAGACGCTGGGACGGGCAGACATGTGGGATCAGGACGAGCAGTACGGCGGCGCGCCCAAAACGCGTGAGGCGGTGGACGGGACGCTTGGCCTCAACCTCATGTGGGGGACGTACGAGGTCACGGTGTCGTATGCCTCGCCCAGAGCGCTTCCCCTGCGCACGGTCAGCGCGCTGCGCCAGACGTTCATCAGGGACGGTGAGAAGACGCTGCCCGCCATGGACGGCGTCATGCGGTTCGCCTTCACGCTGACGGATTCCTGTGAGCAGGTGGCCTTTGCCTGTGATGTGCCGGAGGATGCGCAGCTTCGCTCCATCACCGTGCACAAGGCGGGCGCTGGCGTGTTCTCCCGCGATCTGGCGGCGTATGCCGCGCTGGCCGGTGCCGTGCTGACGGCGCTGCTCGTGCTCTCCTGGGACACGCGGCCCGTTGGCCGTCAGCGCCGCCGCGACGCGCTGGCAGTGACCGGCATCGCGCTGTTTGCCAGCATGCCGCTGCTGTATTCGGGCATCTACGACGGACACGACCTGTTCTTCCACCTCAACCGCATCGAGGGCATTGCCGCCGGTCTGCGCGCGGGGCAGTTCCCGGTGCGCATCCATGCTTCGACGCTTCTGGGCTACGGCTATGCCTCGCCGCAGTTCTATCCGGAGCTGTTCCTGTACATCCCCGCCGTACTGCGCAATCTGGGCGTATCGCTGACGGCGAGCGTTCAGGTGTTTGAAATGATGATCAACCTCGCGGCGGCAGGTGCGTGCTATGCCGGCGCGCGCGGCGTGTTTGGGGAGCGGCGCATCGCGCTGGGCGCGGCGGCGCTGTACACGCTGTGCAGCTACCGGATTTCCAACCTCTACGTCCGCGCGACGCTGGGCGAGAGCCTGGCGATGATCTTCTTCCCGCTGCTCCTCTGGGCGATGGTCGAGGTGCTCACGCGCGACGAGGGCAAGTGGCCGCTGCTTGCGCTGGCGATGACGGGCATCTTCATGAGCCACCTGCTGAGCACGCTGTTTGCCGCGGCGCTGTGCGCGCTCTCGGCGCTGGTCTGCGCAGGGCGGCTCGTCCGTGAGCCGCGGCGCATCCTTGCCTGCGCGAAGGCCGCGCTGCTGATGATCTTGTGCTCGGCATGGTTCCTCGTGCCGTTCCTGGATTTTTCGCGGGCGGGCATCAACACCAGCGTAGCGGTGATGGCGGATGAGCATGTGATGCGGCTGGGCGGCTATTTTGTGGGCTTCCCCGGACAGAACCTCGATCTGCCCTATGAGGCGACGGACTTTGCCTACACCGTCGGCGTGGTGCCGGGCCTTGCGCTCATGCTGGGCTGCGCGCTGCTTCTTGCGCGGCTGTACATGGAGCAGCATCCCCTCGGGCCGGAGGACAGGCTCTGCGGGGGATTGCTGGCGCTGTCGGCGGTTTTGCTGCTGGGCGCGACGGCCTTCTTCCCGTGGGCATGGGCCTGCCGCCTGCCAAGGCCGTACTCGACGTTCTTCCAGCAGATTCAGTACCCCTGGCGGCTGGTGGGCGCAGCCGCGCCGATGATGGCGTTTGCCGGCGCGTGGGGCTACCTGCGCGGGGAGGCGCATCGCACGCAGACGCTCGCCGCGGTGACGGCGCTGTGCATGCTCCTTTCGGGCTACAGCATGCAGGCGTTTGTGCAGGACGTGCCGCTCCTTGAAAAGGAGGACTTCTGCGACACGCGCATCGAGCAGTATGAGTACACCTATGAGGGCACCGAGAAGAGCCTGCTTGTGCCGGGCGAGATCGTCGCGCATGATGCGCCGGAATACAGGATTCGAGACTACGAGAAGCAGGGAACCAACCTGAGCTTCACGCTGGACGCGCCGCAGGGGCTGTCGAGCCTCGAGGTGCCGCTGCTGTACTACCCGGGCTATCGGGCGGCGGCAAACGGCGCGGAATGCCGCGTGTCCAAGGGCGAAAACAACGTGATCCGCCTCTACGGCGTGCCGGATGGCGAGGGCGTACGCGTCGCCGTCTGGTATGAAGCGCCGATGACCTGGAATCTGGCCGGGGCGGCGTCGCTGCTGGGCGCGGCGGCGCTTGCCGCGATGCTTGGCCGCATGGGCAGAAGGAGGCGCGCGTGAGCAAGCCGGTCGTGCGCATGAGCGTGCGCGCCGTGGTGGAGACGACGCTGCACGAGAGCGACCTGACCCCGGCGGCGAGCAGCGCGCGGCGGATGCAGGAGGGCGCGATGGCGCACCGCGCCCGGCAGGGCAGCGCGCCGGAACGCGAGTATCGAAAGGAAGTGGCGCTCTCTGCCGACTATGAGGGCGAGGCGCTGACGCTGCATGTGACCGGCCGCGCAGACGGCATCTTTCTGCGGGAGGACGGCGTCACGGTGATTGAGGAGATCAAGCTGGGCGCGCCGGATCAGATGCTCGTCCCGGCGCACAGCGCGCAGGCGGCGATGTACGGCCACATGCTGCTTGAGGGTGAGGAGATGGACAGGGTTTGCCTGCGCGTGCTCTATGTGGATGCGCGCGGCGGTCCGCTGGCCATGTACGAGGAGGAGCGGGATCGGGACAGCCTGCGCGCCGGGTTTGAGACGCTCTGCGCGGCAGCCTGCGCCTGGGAGGAGCGAAAGCTCGTCCGGCGACAGGCGAGGGATGCGTCGCTGACGAGCCTGGCGTTTCCCTTTGGGGAATACCGGGCAGGCCAAAGGAAGTTTGCGGCGAATGTGTACATCGCCTTGCGGGAGCGGAAGCGGCTCTTTGCGCAGGCGCCCACGGGCATCGGCAAGACGATGGCGGCGCTGTATCCTGCGCTGCGGGCTATCGGCGAGGGCAGATGCGCCCGCGCGGTGTTCCTGGCCGCGCGCACGACGGGACGGCGCAGCGCCATGGACGCGATGGCCCTGATCACAAGCGCCGGTGCGCGCGTGATGACGGCGGAGATCACGGCGAAGGATAAGATCTGCCCGCAGCCGGTGCGCGACTGCCGGCCGGAGCGCTGCCCGCTGGCGGAGGGCTTTTACGATCGGCTGCCGGGCGCGCTGGCTGAGGCGCTGACCCTGCAGCGGCTGGGCCGCGCGGAGATTGCGGCGCTGGCGCAGCGGCATCAGGTTTGCCCGTTTGAGTTGTCGCTGGAGATCGCGATGCTCTCCGACGTGGTGGTGTGTGATTACAACTACGTGTTTGATCCGCTGGTGGCGATGGACAGGCTGATGACCGGCCCCGGCGGCGCGTGCCTGCTGGTGGATGAGGCGCATCAGCTGGCCCCGCGCGTGCGCGACGCCTACTCGGCGGCGGTGAGCCTGGACGAGCTTGCGCAGCTGCGCCGGGAGACGGGCCGCACGCTGGGCCGCAAGAACCCGCTCTACCGCGCGCATACCCGCGCGATGGCCGCGCTGAAGGCGCTGGCGCAGGAGGACTTTGAGCGCATGGACGCGCCGCCCAAGACGCTGACGGACGCCATGGAGCATCTGCGCGAGGCGGCGGGTGAGCAGCTGGCGCTGGGCGCAGGCGCGTCTGCGGCGGACAGCTTTTCTCTGGCGGCGGGCTATTGCTTCGCTGCGGAGCGGTTTGACGAGCGCTACGCGCTGCTGACCTCCGGCGCAGAGAAGCATGCGAGGATCGAGCTCGTGCTGCTGACGGCCGCCCGGGAGATTCTGGAGAACACCAGGCGCGCGCGCGGCACGGTGTATTTCTCTGCGACGCTTGCGCCGTTTGATGCGGCGCAGAAGATGCTGGGCAGCGAGGAGGGCGACGCGTGCCTGATGCTCCCCTCGCCGTTTGATCCCGCGCAGCTGAAGGCGCGGATTGAGCCGATCGACATCCGCTACGCCAGCCGGGAGCAGACCGCGCCGCAGGTCGCCGACGCCATCGCCGCGCACCTGAGGGCGCATGGCGGCAACACGATCGTCTTCTTCCCGTCCTACGCGTACATGGCGCGCATCGGGGAGCTGCTGCTGGGGCAGGACGCTCTGGCGGACGAGGTATTCCTGCGGGAAAAGCGCGGCATGTCGGAGGAAGAAAAAAACGCCCTGCTTTCGGCGTTTGAGCGGCCGGAGGCGGAAGGGCGTGTGGTGCTGCTGGCGGTGCTGGGCGGCGCGTTTGCCGAGGGCGTCGATCTGCCGGGCGAGCGGCTGAAGAACGTGATCGTCGTCTCCACGGGTCTGCCGCAGCCGGACGCGCGCGTCAGGGCGATGCAGGCGTATTACGATGGCGTGGGGGAGGATGGGTTTGATCTGTGCATGACGCTGCCGGGCATGGTGCGCGTCATCCAGGCGGCGGGCAGGCTCATCCGCACGCACAGCGACACGGGTTCGCTGCTGCTGATTGACAGCAGATTCCGCTATGGCCGGATCAGGGCGCTGCTTTCCGGCACGCTGATCGGCGACGCGCTGGGGATATAGCGGATACTGTTCTCACAAAAAATGGGCTATAAGCGCGAAGCGAAGAAGGGGTTTGGGGATGAAATCCCCAAGCAGGTTTGGGCGGCAGCCCAACGTATCCCCATATGGCGAAGCCATTCAGAACAAGCAGTCAGGGAGCGAAGCGATACCTGACGCCGGATTTGCTGATACTAATTCTTGTTAAAATGGCCTAATCCGCGCACCATCTTTTCCGCTCTG
>CAMFCQ010000063.1 GCA_945948915.1 uncultured Clostridia bacterium
TATCCATGAGCACCTTCGCGAGCATGGAGGTGGTCGTCGTCTTGCCGTGCGTGCCGCAGACATTGATCGCGTGCGCGTAGCCCTCCATCAGCTGGCCCAGCAGCGTGGCGCGTTCCATCTGCGGGATGCCCAGGCGCGCGGCCTCGGCGCGCTCAGGATTCTCCGCGCTGATGGCGGCGGAGTAGATGACCAGGTCCGCGCCGTGTACGTTTTCGGCATGGTGGCCGATGTGCACGGTGATGCCCTGATCCTCAAGCATCTTTGTCGTATAGGAAGCGGCGGAATCGGAGCCGGTGACGGTGACACCGGCCTTTTGCAGCATGCCGGCCAGTCCGCTCATGGAGCTGCCGCCGATGCCGATCATGTGCGCGCGCTTGCCTTTGTAATTCCTGATGTGCGGCATAATTGCCTCCTTCGTGCGCAGCCAAAACCACGCCGTAATCCATTGTCTCATTATTATACGCTAAAGCATGCAGCGCAATCAACCGAAAAACGAAAAAAAGCAAATTCGGGACTGGACGTTTTGGAAACTGTGAATTATAATAGAGCGTAATAACCGAACATTCGGTTTTATTGGAGCGATTGGAGGACTGAACATGGACCGCATCCGCCGCAACGAGCGCCTTGCCGCCATGACGAGGATTCTGGTGGAATCCCCGAATAAAATCTTTACCCTGGGTACATTCTGCGAGATGTTCGGCGCAGCGAAATCGACGCTCAGTGAGGACATCGACATTCTGCGCGGCGTGTTCGCGCAGTTCCATCTGGGCCAGCTGGACACCGTCACCGGCGCCGCCGGCGGCGTGCGCTACCGTCCGATCCTCTCCCCGGAGGACGCCTATGCGGCAGTCAAGGATCTGGCCAAGACGCTGGCCGCGCCGGGCCGCGTGCTGCCCGGCGGCTTTGTGTACATGGCCGATATTCTGGCCCAGCCGGAGATCGTCAGCCGCATGGGCACGATCATCGCGTCCCATTTCTACCGCACCGAGCCGGACGTCGTGCTGACGATGGAGACCAAGGGCATCCCGATCGCGATGATGACCGCGCGCGCGCTGGGCGTGCCGATGGTCATCGTGCGCAGGGATTCCAAGGTCTACGAGGGCCCGGCGGTGAATATCAATTACCTGTCCGGCTCCGGCGGACGCGTGGAGACGATGAGCCTCTCCCGCCGCGCGGTGAAGGAGGGACAGCGCGCGCTGATCGTGGATGACTTCATGCGCGCGGGCAACACGGCGCGCGGCATGGTGGACATGATGCGCGAGTTCTCGGTGACGGTCGTGGGCGTGTGCGTGCTGGCCGCAACGAGCGAGCCGACCAAGAAGCGCATCGACGGCGTGAAGTCCCTGCTGGTCATCGACGGCACGGACGAGACCACTGGCACGGCGCTGATCCGCCCGGCGGGCTGGCTTGCGCAGGCCGCCGAAAAGGCGAAGAACGCGTAACACGAACATTCAGCTGCATATCCAGCGGGAGCGCCCCGACGGCGTTCCCGCCTCTGGCGTTTACAGCGATTTTGAGACGTTCAAAGGAGAAGAACATGCACATCATCATCGGCCTGGGCAACCCGGGCAAGGAATATCACAGAACGAGGCACAACGTCGGCTTTGACGTGATCGACGTGCTCAGCGAAAAGCTGGGTATTGCCCTGACGAAGATCGCCATGCACGGCCTGATCGGCGAGGGCTTTGTCGGCGGGGAAAAGGTGATCCTGGTCAAGCCGCAGACGTACATGAACTGCTCCGGCCAGTGCGTGACGGAGCTGGTTTCCTGGTACAAGGCGCCGATGGAGAACGTCATGGTGATCTATGACGACATCGACCTGCCGCTGGGCAAGCTGCGCCTGCGTGCAAATGGCAGCGCCGGCACACACAACGGCATGCGCTCGGTCATCGGCCTGCTGGGCCGTCAGGACTTCCCGCGCCTGCGCGTGGGCGTGGGCAAGAAGCCGGAGGGCTGGGAGCTGGCCGACTGGGTGCTCTCGCACTACCAGACGGAGGAGGACTGCAGGACACAGTTCGACGCGTTCCTGCTGGCGGGCGACACGGTGATCGACTGGATCAAAAACGGCTGGGATAGCGCAATGCGCACGGCGAATGCGCCGAAGAAAGGGTAAAGCATGCAGACCCACTTTTTGTTTGACCTGATGGCGGAGCACCCGCGGTTTCAGGAGATGCTTGCGGAGGCGAAGAAGCCCGAGGCGGTGATCGCGGCCTCCGGCCTGGCGGGCGCGCAGAAGATGCATCTGGCCTGCGCGCTGGCGGAGGCGACCGGACGCCCCCTGCTCGTACTGTGCGAGAGTGAGCGCGCGGCCGCGGCGGCGATGGAGGACGTGTCCGCGCTGCTGGGCGGCGGCGTGAGCCTGTTCCCGGCGCGGGAGATCACGTTTTATCAGGAGGTGGCGGCCAGCCGCGAGGTGGCGTGCCGCCGCATCGAGACGCTGCACAGGCTGATCACCGGCCAGACGCGCGCGGTGGTCTGCCCGGCAGACGCAGTGCTGCACCGCGTGATGCCGCGCAGCGTGTTCAGCCGCCACACCATCCGTCTGGAGGTCGGTCAGGTGCTGCCCACGGACGAGCTCATCGAGCGGCTGCTCGCCGGCGGCTACACCCGCGAGTACATGGTCGAGGGCAGGGGACAGTTCTCCGTGCGCGGCGGCATCGTGGACATCTACCCGGCGGACAGCCTGAGCGCCGTGCGCGTGGAGTTTTTCGACGAGGAGATTGACTCCATCCGCCAGTTCGACGTGATGAACCAGCGCTCCCAGCAGAACATGACGGAGGTGGCCATTCCGCCGGCCAGCGAGGCACCCGCGCCGTTTGAGGACACGAAGGCGCTGCAAAGTTTGCTGCGAGCGGCGATGAAGCGCCAGACGCGCGCGATGAACGCGGCCCGGGACGCGGAGAAGGAACCGACGCTGGCGGATCTGCCGCTGGAGGATGGCGAGGCGGCCGTGCCCGCGGCGTTCACGCGCGAGAACCGGACGATGGATCGCTTCCAGGAAAACCTGGAAGGCGCGCTGGGTCAGCTTGAGCGCGGCGTGAGCAGCCGCCTGCTGGAAAAGTACATCCATCTGCTGTACGACAGCACGGAGACCCTCTGCGACTACATGACGCGCCCGATCGTCGTGCTGGACGAGCCGGAGGCGCTCTTTGCGCGCATGGACAGCCGTCGCGGCGAGTTTGACCAGGCGTTTGCCAACGCGCTGGAGCGCGGCGAGGCCGTCCCCGAGCAGGAGGAGCTGATGCTCCCGCGCGAGGCGGCGCTCTCTGCCCTGCGCGCGCACACGATGCTCGCCATGACGACGATCCTGCGCCCTGTGAAGGAACTGCGGCCCACGCTGCTTGCGCAGATGGGCGGCATGGGCGCGGGCAGCTACGGCGGCCGCACGAAGGACATGTGCGACGATGTAAGCCGCTGGCTGGCCGGCGGCTGGCGCGTCGTCATCCTCTCCGGCGGCAGCGCGCGCGGTGAGCGCATGCGCCAGTCCTTTGAGGACGAGGGCATCGACACGCAGTTTGACGAGCTGGGCGCCAAGGCCCCGCTGGCGGGCGAGTGCCGCATCTATCCGCTGATGCTCTCCGGCGGCTTCCAGTATCCGGAGATCAGGCTGGCCGTGATCGTCGAGGGCGATGTGTACGGCGCGAAGGGAAAGGCCAAAAAGGCGAAGGAGAAGAAGGGCAGCAAGATTGCCTCCTTCACGGATCTGAACGTCGGCGACTACGTCGTGCACGAGACGCACGGCATCGGCATCTATCAGGGCACCAAGCGCCTGACCAGCGAGGGCGCGTCCCGGGATTACCTGGTGGTGCAGTACCTGGGCAGCGACAAGCTGTACGTCCCGGCGGATCACCTGGACCGCATTCAGAAGTACATCGGCGGCGGCGAGGGCGCGGCGCCCAAGCTCTCGCGCCTGGGCGGCAAGGACTGGGACAAGCAGAAGAGCAAGGTCCGCGAGAGCCTTAAGGAGCTGGCGTTTGACCTGGTGCAGCTCTACGCCCAGCGCCAGAAGAACAAGGGCCACGCGTTCGGCAAGGACACGCTCTGGCAGCAGGAGTTCGAGGAAAACTTCCCCTACGAGGAGACGCCCGACCAGCTGCAGGCGACCGAGGAGATCAAGCGCGACATGGAGCGCGAGGAACCGATGGACCGCCTGCTGTGCGGCGACGTGGGCTACGGCAAGACTGAGGTCGCGCTGCGCGCCGCGTTCAAGGCCGTGATGGACGGCAAGCAGGTCGCCATCCTCGCGCCGACGACCATCCTCGCCCAGCAGCACTACAACACGCTGCTGCGCCGCTTCGAGGGCTTCCCGGTGGAGGCTGACGTGCTCAGCCGCTTCTCCAGCCCCAAGGAGCAGAAGGAGACGCTGCGAAGGCTCAAGGACGGCGAGATCGACATCGTGGTGGGCACGCACAAGCTGCTGGGCCAGGGCGTCAAGTTCAAGGATCTGGGTCTGCTCATCGTCGATGAGGAGCAGCGCTTCGGCGTGGGCCACAAGGAAACCATCAAGAACATGAAGAAGACGATCGACGTGCTGACGATGTCGGCTACGCCGATTCCGCGCACGCTGCACATGTCCATGGTCGGCATCCGCGACATGAGCCTGCTGGAGACGCCGCCGCAGGCGCGCTATCCCGTGCAGACCTACGTCATGGAGTATCAGGACAGCGTCATCCGCGACGCAATCCTGCGCGAGATCGGCCGCGGCGGTCAGGTCTTCTTCCTGTACAACCGCGTCAGCTCCATCGAGCAGTGTCACCGCCAGCTTCAGCGGCTGGTGCCGGAGGCGCGCATCGCCATCGCGCACGGCCAGATGAAGGAGAACGTGCTCGAGGACGTGATGCTCGACTTCAGCCAGCAGAAGTACGACGTGCTGCTGTGCACGACGATCATCGAGTCCGGCCTGGACATTCCGCTGGCGAACACGCTGATCATCTACGACGCGGATCACTTCGGCCTCTCCCAGCTGTATCAGACGCGCGGCCGCGTGGGCCGCAGCAATCGCCTGGCGTATGCCTACTTCACCGTGCGCCCGGGCAAGGTGCTCTCCGAGACGGCGCAGAAACGCCTGGACGCCATCCGCGAGTTCACGGAGTTCGGCTCGGGCTTCCGCATCGCCATGCGCGATCTGGAGCTGCGCGGCGCGGGCAACCTGCTCGGCCCGCAGCAGAGCGGCCATCTGGCAAACATCGGCTACGACCTGTACTGCAAGCTGCTGGAGGAGGCAGTGCTGGAGGCGCAGGGACAGGAGCCGGTCAAGAACAGGGACATCGAGACGCGCATGGACGTGCACGTCAACGCGTACCTCCCGGCGGAATACGTCACCGGCGACCGGCAGCGGCTGGAGGTCTACAAGCGCATCGCGTCCATCCGCACGGCGGAGCAGCGCGACGACATCGAGGACGAGCTCATCGACCGCTTCGGCGACGAGCCGCAGTGCGTGGCCAACCTGGTCGCCGTCGCCTACCTCAAGGCGCTGTGCATGAGCCTGGGCATCGACCGCGTGATGCAGGCGGACGGTCGTATGGACATGCGCTTCAGCGCCGACGCACAGGTGGACGGCGAGAAGCTCTTCAAGGCAATGCAGGGCTTTGACAAGCGGCTGACGCTTAACGCGTCCGCGCCGGTGACGCTGTCGCTGCGCGACCGCACGGTGAACAGGGAGGACATGCTGCACCTGTCCGCCAAGGTCATGGAGCGGCTGATCGACCGGATGAATCGCGTTTGACAGGATTTGGGGGTTGCTTTTTGGAGGCGGATCGTGTACAATGGTCGGGTAGAGTGTGATGACGGATGGAGCTCATGCAATGCGAGGGTGTGAACCTTGTCAGGGCCGGAAGGCAGCAGCAATAAGCATTGTATCGTGTGTGCCGTGGGATTTTCTGCCCCGAGCATTCTACGACTTAAGCGATGCAGCGTCGGGTTTATCCCGGCGCTTTTTGCATATGAGCATCGAAGATGAGTTTGTCCGGGTCAGTGCGTGCAGGCGCGCGGCTGTGGTATACTATACGAAATACAGGCTTTGGGAGGGGCAGAGCATGAAGACAGGACTTGTTCTCGAGGGCGGCGCGATGCGCGGCATGTACACGGCGGGCGTGCTGGACAGCTTTCTTGACCACGACGTGCAGGTGGACGGCATCCTCGGCGTGTCCGCCGGCGCGTGCTTTGGCTGCAACCTCTTTTCAAAGCAGCGCGGCAGGGTCCTGCGCTACAACAAGCGCTTCATGGGCGATCCTCGCAACGTGAGCCTGCGCTCGCTGCTCACCACCGGCGACATCATCAACCGGGAGTTTGCGTATTACACGATTCCCACACAGTACGACGTGTTTGACGAGGCAGCGTTTGAAGCGCACGGCGGCGAATACTGGGTGGTCGTCACCAACGTGGAGACGGGCGAGGCGGAGTACATGCAGATGCACCATCTGCTCGAGGACATCGAGATGATGCGCGCGAGCGCGTCCATGCCCTTCTGCTCGCGGATGGTCGAGATCGGCGGCAAGAAATACCTGGACGGCGGCGTCGCCGACAGCATTCCTGTCCGCCACGCCATGACCATGGGCTTTGACAAGGTGATCGTCGTGCTGACCCAGCCGCTTTCCTACCGCAAGAAGCCGATGAACCCGGCGATGATCAAGGCGTATTACAGGAAATACCCCAACCTCTGCAGGACGCTCCTTGAGCGCCACGAGCGCTACAACGCGCAGACCGAGGAGGTCAGGCGGCTGGAGAAGGAAGGGAAGATCTTCGTCATCCGCCCGGAGGAGGCGCTTCGCATCCGCCGGCTTGAAAAGGATCCCGCGGAGCTCGAGCGCGTGCATGGGCTTGGCTTCAGGGACAGCGAGGAAAGCATGACGGCGCTCAAGGCCTATCTGGAAGCATAAGCGAATCCCCGCAGTTTTTTACCCTGCGGGGATTTTGCTGTCACGCCTGTTCTGCTTTTTCCATTTCATCCAGCAGCGCCGCCGCCGTCTCGACAAAGCGGGCGCAGGGACGGGCCTTGTAGTATTCCGCCGTGCGCGCGGAGGGATCCTTCTTCAGCTCGCCCAGATGCGCGAGCAGCTCCCGGCAGACGATGCTGGTGTGCTCAGATTTGAACTGCTCCACCAGGCTGCGAACGCGGGCGTAGTGCGCGGTCTTTTTCTCCAGATTGCCGGTCTCGCTGTAGCCCCATTTGAGACCGGCGACCATCAGCATGCCGGTGACCGCGCCGCAGGTCTCGCGCATGCCGCCCATGCCGCCGCCGAAGGAGGAGGCAAGGCGCAGCGCCGTCTCCTGCTCAAGCCCCAGATCATCGGCAAACGCGCCGACGACGGCCTGAGAACAGGAGCAGCCGGAAACAAAGAGCTCGCGGGCTTTTTCTGCGTGATTCATGGGAATCCCTCCGTGATTGGTTTTTCTTTTTTTGAATAATATAGTAGAAGAAAAACGAAATGTCAACAAAAAACGCAAACGCCCCTTTTCTTCACGTACAAATGATGGTATAATGATTCAAATCTCAGGAGCCTTTAATTCGATCCCGTGAGGTCGGCAAGGCGGCAAATAGCGTTTGGGTCCGTATGGACTTTGTTTGCCCTGTCCCGATCTCGGGACAGGGTGTTTTTATATGCAGTCAGACGAAAAGGAGAGACGGTTATGGCGGCCAGGCTTGAATTCAAGGCGGACATCATGGATGAGCAGGGCGTAAAGCGCGCGCTTCGCCGCGTGGCGCACGAGATCATCGAGAACAACCGGGGCGTCGAGGGCCTCACGCTCGTGGGCATTCAGCGCAGGGGCGTGGTGCTGGCGCGCATGCTGCAGGAGATGATTGAAGAGGTGGAGGGCGTCAGGCTCCCCATGGGTGTGCTTGACATCACGTTCTACCGCGACGATCTGTCCAGCCTCACGGAGCATCCGGTGGTCAACACCACCGACCTGCCCTTCCAGGTGCAGAACGCCCGGATCATCATGGTGGACGACGTGCTCTACACCGGGCGCACGGCGCGCGCGGCGATGGACGCGATCTGCGACATGGGCCGTCCGGCGCTGATCCAGCTGGCGGTCATGGTGGACCGCGGCCATCGCGAGCTGCCCATCCGCGCGGACTACGTGGGCAAGAACCTGCCCACCAGCAAGAGCGAGATGGTCGGCGTGAATGTGCCGGAAATCGACGGGGCGCTGAGCATCGTGCTCTACGAGAAGAAACCGGCATGATCGACAAGCTTCTATAAATCTTGCAGCTCTGTGCCCGAAAACGACACTTTGCTGAAAAGATTGACTGATCAAATAACTGACGGAGGCTGAACATGAAAAGAAAAGACCTGCTCGGCCTTGACGGCGTGAGCCGCGAGGAGATCACAAGCATCCTGGACGCCGCGATGACCATGCGCCAGGTCGTGCGCTCGAGCAACAAGAAGACCGCGCACCTGCAGGGCAAGTCCATCGTGACGCTGTTCTACGAGAACTCCACGCGCACCCGCATGTCCTTTGAGCTGGCGAGCAAGTACATGTCCGCTGCCGCGGCGAACATCTCCGCCAGCGCGTCCTCTGTGGCCAAGGGCGAGACGCTGATCGATACCGGCGTGACGCTGGATCAGATGGGCACGGACGTGATCATCATCCGCCACCCGATGTCCGGCGCGCCGGCACTGTTGGCCAGGCACGTCAGGGCCAGCGTCATCAACGCGGGCGACGGCATGAACGAGCACCCGACCCAGGCGCTGCTGGACATGATGACCATGCGCGAGCACCTGGGCGGCCTAGAGGGCATCAAGGTGGCCATCTGCGGCGACGTGATGCATTCCCGCGTGGCGCGAAGCAACATCTACGGCCTGACGACGATGGGCGCCAACGTCGTGCTCTGCGCGCCGCCGACGCTCATCCCGCCCCGGATTGAGGAGCTGGGCTGCACCGTCGCGCCGACCATCGAGGACGCCTGCGAGGGCGCGGACGTCGTGATGGGCCTGCGCATCCAGCGCGAGCGCCAGCAGAAGGGTCTGTTCCCGTCCGTGGCCGAGTACTGCGACCACTGGGAGATCACCCCGGAGCGCGTGGCGCTGGCGAAAAAGCACGCGCTGGTGATGCACCCCGGCCCGATGAACCGCGGCGTGGAAATCGCATCGAGCGCGGCGGACAGCGATCAGTCGGTGATTGCTCAGCAGGTGGAGAGCGGCGTGGCGGTCCGCATGGCGCTGCTCTACATGCTCACCCGAAGGGAGGCCTAAGGATGGACAATTCGATTCTCATTCGCGGCGGCCGCGTGATCGATCCGAAGAACGGCATCGACGCGGTGCTGGACGTGCTGGTCAGGGACGGCAAAATTGCCTGTGTCGGCGAAAGCCTGAGCGATGATGGCGCGCCGGTGCTGGACGCGGCGGGCAGGGTGGTTGCGCCGGGCTTCATCGATATGCACTGCCATCTGCGCGACCCGGGCCAGGAGTACAAGGAGGACATCGTCTCCGGCACCCACGCAGCGGCGCGCGGCGGCTTCACGGGCGTGTGCTGCATGCCCAACACCCATCCGGTCAACGACTGCGCGGCGGTGACGCGCTACATCCTGGAGAAGGCCGAGACACAGGGCAGCGGCGTGCACGTCTACCCGGTCGGCGCTGTCTCGAAGGGCCTGGAGGGCAAGGAGATGGCGGAGATCGGCCGCATGAAGCAGGCCGGTATCATCGCGATTTCCGACGACGGCAGGCCCGTCACCAATTCCAACCTGCTGCGCCTGGCGATGCAGTACGCCGATCACTTCGGCGTGTTCATCATGAGCCACAGCGAGGACAAGAGCCTCGTGGGCGACGGCGTGATGAACGAGGGCTTCATCTCCACCAAGCTCGGCCTGCCGGGCATCACCCGTGCGGCGGAGGAAGTGATGATCGCGCGCGACATCCTCGTGGCCGAGGCCGAGGGCAAGCGCATCCACCTGTGCCACATCTCCACGAAGGGCGGCGTGCAGCTGGTGCGCGAGGCGAAGGCGCGCGGCGTGCGCGTGACCGCCGAGACGACGCCGCACTACATCGGCGCGACGGACGACTGGGTCATCGGCTATGACAGCAACTGCCGCGTCAACCCGCCGCTGCGCGAGGAGAGCGACAGGCAGGCCTGCATCGCGGGCCTTGCGGACGGCACGCTCGACGCGATTGCGACCGACCACGCGCCGCACCATGAGGACGAGAAGCGCGTGGAATTCCACATCGCGGCCAGCGGCATCAGCGGCTTTGAAACGGCCTTCTGCATCAGCAACACGAAGCTGGTGAAGGATGGCTACATGACGCTCAACCAGCTGATCGAGAAGATGAGCACAAACCCGGCAAGGCTGCTGGGTGTGCCGGGCGGCGAGCTGAGTGCGGGTGCGCCGGCGGATATCGTCGTGCTCGATCCGGACAGGGAAGTGACCGTGGACGCGCGCAGGTTCGTCTCCCGCGGACACAATACGCCGTTTGACGGCAAGACTTACTTCGGCGCCGTCTGCGCGACGATCGTCGGCGGACGCGTGATCGATCACGAATGACAGATACTTCATACTGACGCGAAGCGGAGAAGGGAGTCTGAGGGATAAAATCCCTCAGGCAGGTTTCAGGGCGGCAGCCCTGACGTCTCCCCGTTGAAAACAGAGAAGAACAACAGGAGGAAAATACGATGAATATCATGGACAAGCTGGCCAAGCGCATCAGCGAGCTCAAGAACCCGACCGTCGCCGGTCTGGACACCCGCATCGAGTACCTGCCGGAGAAGTTCGTGCAGGCGATCCTGCCGGAGGGCATCCGGTCCTTTGAGGACGCGGCGGAGGCTGTCTATCAGTACAACGTCCGTCTGGTGGACGCGCTCTGCGACATCGTGCCGGCGGTGAAGGTGCAGGTTGCATATTATGAAATGTATGGCGCGGCGGGCATGGTGGCCTTTGAGAAGACCATGGCCTACGCCAGGAGCAAGGGCATGATCGTCATGGCTGACGTGAAGCGCAACGACATCGGCGCGACTGCCGCCTGCTATGCCAACGCCTATGTCGGCAAGACCCCGATGCCCTACGGCGAGGAGAAGGCGTTCTCCGCCGACATCGCGACCATCAACCCGTACCTGGGCGTGGACGGCATCAAGCCGTTCACCGAGGCCTGCGCTGCAAACGGCACCGGCGTGTTCGCGCTGGTGAAGACCAGCAACCCGTCCTCCGGCCAGCTGCAGGACCTGAAGTATGAGGATGGCCGCACGCTGTACGAAGCCGTGGCCGATCTGGTCGAGGAATGGGGCGAGGGCACCCGCGGCGAGACGGGCTACTCCGTCATCGGCGCGGTCGTCGGCGCGACGTATCCGCAGCAGGGCACCGCGCTGCGCGCGCGCATGCCGCACACCTTCTTCCTCGTGCCGGGCTACGGCGCGCAGGGCGCGACCGGTAAGGACATCGCCGGCTGCTTCGACGCGAACGGCAACGGCGCGATCGTCAACGCGTCCCGCTCCATCCTGTGCGCCTGGAAGAAGCGCGAGGGCGTGCCGTTTGACGTCGCCGCCCGTGACGAAGCGCTGCGCATGCGCGAGGATCTGTGCAGCAGCCTGAAGGAAATGGGCAAGGAGATTCAGTAAGGCTTGCTTGAAACCGCGCGAAGCGAAGAAGGGAGTCTGAGGGATGAATCCCTCAGGCGGGGGGTGGGGCGGCAGCCCCAAAAAAGGAGCGAACATGAAAGATATTGACGCGAAGGTTCTGTCCTCGGACGTTCTCGCCGAGGGTCTGATCCGCATCATTCTCCATGCGCCGGAGATTGCGAAGGACGCAAGGCCCGGCCAGTTCATCCACATGCTCGTGCCGGACAACGCGCATGTGCTGCGCCGCCCGATCAGCCTGATGGCGATGGACGCCGCCGCCGGTACGCTGACGCTGGCTATCCAGCCCAAGGGCCGCGGCACGCAGATCCTGTGCGCGCTGAAGCCGGGCGACGCTGTGCGCTGCCTGGGCCCGCTGGGCACCGGCTTTGACGGCGGGGACGCGAAGACCATTTACTTTGTCGGCGGCGGCGTGGGCGTTGCGCCCGTCTGCGGCGCGATGGATGCGTTTGCGACACAGACGTCCTGCGCGTTCTTCGGCTTCCGCACGAAGAACCATGTCTACGGCATGACGCAGGCCCCGTGCAGGGTCGTGGCTGTCAGCGACGACGGCAGCATCGGCGAAAAGGCGCTGGTGACCAAGCCGCTTCTTAAGGCAATTGCTGAGAAGAAGCCGGATCTGATCATGGCCTGCGGCCCGACGCCGATGCTCACGGCGGTGCAGAAGATCGCCCTTGAGCAGAATATCCCGTGCCAGCTCTCCCTGGAGGAGCGCATGGGCTGCGGCATCGGCGCGTGCCTGGGCTGCAACGTGAAGATCCTGCTCCCGGACGGCGGCTGGTGCTACAAGCGCGTGTGCAAGGACGGCCCGGTGTTTGACGCGAAGGAGGTGGCTTTCGGTGGCTGATCTTTCCCTTGACCTGTGCGGCGTGCACTTCAAAAACCCGATCATCGCTGCGAGCGGCACCTTTGGCTTTGGCCGCGAGTACGACGAACTGTACGACATCGGCGCCCTGGGCGGCATCTCCGTCAAGGGCCTGTGCCTGGGCGGACGCGTGGGCAACCCGCCCTCCCGCATCACGGAAACGCCCAGCGGCATGCTCAACTGCGTGGGCCTGCAGAATCCCGGCATCGAGAGCTTCATCGAGCACGATCTGCCGTGGCTGCTCACCAAGGACGTGAACGTGATTGCGAACTTCTTCGGGACCTCCATCGACAGCTACTGCGCGGCGGCGGAGGCATTCGCGCCCACAGGCGTGCACATGCTGGAGATGAACATCTCCTGCCCGAACGTGCACGACGGCGGCGTGGCCTTCGGCGTGAAGCCGGAGAGCGTGTATGAGATCACCAAGGCGGTGAAGGCGCACAGCCGCCAGCCGCTGATCGTCAAGCTGACGCCCAATGTCTCGGACATCACCGAGAACGCGCTGGCGGCGCAGGAGGCGGGCGCAGACGCGATCTCGCTGATCAACACGCTGACCGGCATCGCGGTGGACGTGCACCGGCGCAGGATGATTCTGGCCAACAACACCGGCGGCCTGTCCGGTCCGGCGGTGCGCCCGGTGGCGCTGCGCATGGTCTGGCAGTGCGCCAAAAAGGTCAGCATCCCGATCATCGGCCTGGGCGGTATCGAGACGGGCGAGGACGCCGCGGCGTTCATGCTCTGCGGCGCAAAGGCTGTGCAGGTGGGCACCGCGAACTTCACCGACCCGTTTGCCTGCCCGCGCATCGCCCGTGAGCTTGACGCGTACTGCGACGCGCAGAAGATTGCGAACCCGCAGGAGATCGTCGGCACGCTCAAGTCCTATTGACCGGCGGCAGACGCTGAACCTATAAAAGAAAGAAAACCGCTTGCGATTTGCAGGCGGTTCTTTTATAATGGCTATATGCGTTTGCCCGGGGAGGGCAAAAGGAAATGGAGGACGGCGCGTGGAGATTTATACGATTCGCGATGTGGCGCGCAAGGCCGGCGTGGCGGTGAGCACGGTGTCCCGCGTGCTCAACGGACGGCCGGACGTGAGCGAGGAGACGCGCAAAAAGGTCATGGATGTGGTGGAGGAATGCGGCTTTGTGCAGAACCGCAACGCCCGCAACCTCAAAAACACCAAGTCCACCTTTGCGGCGATCATCGTGCGCGGACGCAGAAACGCATTTCTCAATGACATTGCGGAGCAGATGATCGAGTGCGCACAGGGCCTCAAAACGCCGTTCCTGCTCAAGTACATCGACGAGGAGGACGATGAGTTCGACACGATGCGCCAGCTCTATGCTGAGAAGCGCGCCGCCAGCTTCATCCTGCTGGGCGCGCGCATGGACGAGCGCAGCCAAGCGGTGCGCAGCGTGGGTGTACCGGTTGTGTTCGCAACGGTTGACGCGGGGAACATGGGCTATGAGAACGCCTCGAGCGTCTGCATTGACGACCGGGCGGCGACCCGCGCGATGATGGACAGGATCCTTCAGCAGGGCCATACGCGTGTTGCGGTCATTGGTGGCTGCCGCGACGGCGAGGATATCTTCGCCAAGCGCTATCAAGGTGCGATGGATAGCCTCAGGGCGCACGGCATTCCCTATGACCCGGACGAGTATGTTCTGTCCCGCTTTTCGCTCGTGGGCGCGTATGAGAGCGCGCTGCGCTTCTTTGAGACGCACCGGGATGTGACCGCTGTGCTCACGATGAGCGACATGATGGCCATCGGCGTGATCCGCGCGCTGCGCGACCTGGGTCTGCGCGTGCCGGAGGATGTGTCCGTCTCGGGCTTTGACGGCGTGGAGATCGCCAGGTATGTCATTCCGTCGATCACGACGGTCCGCCAGCCTACGGAGGAAATCGCGCGCAAGAGCGTGGATTTGCTCTGCGAGATGCTCGAGGGCGGCGAGGCCCGGTATGTGAAGGTCGGCTACGCGCTGGTGGAGGGCGAGTCCGTCGCAAGGGTCAGAGGCAGGTAATGCGCGAAGCAAGGAAGTGCTCGGTGATCATGCTCTCCGGCGGGGGATGGACGGCAGCCCTGACGCATTCCGTTCTGCCAAAAACGCGGCTTCATTCTAAACCGGCACGATGCCGGTTGCATCACCGACCAAGTGACGTAAGTCCCGTTGCTTTGTGGTCGAGTCCGAAGCTTTGCAGAAGGACTTGCAGAGTAATACTCTTTTCTGATAGAAACGAGCAATAAACGCGAAGCGAAGAAGGGAGTCTGAGGGATGAAATCCCTCAGGCAGGTTTGGGCGGCAGCCCAACGTATCCCCACGTGGCGAAGCCATTCGGTCAAAGCAGTCAGGGAGCGAAGCGTTACCTGACGGGGCTTAGCAATTGGCTGTTTCTATTTGAAAACAGTATAAATAGTATTGGAAACAAACCCTAGAAGAGCCTGGAATAACACACGCCTCCCCCGATCGTCTCGGAGGAGGCGCGTGCTTTTTTCATTCTTCCAGGATATACGGATTTTTGTACACGATATTTTCCTCAAGCGCCACGCCCGCGTCGCTGAACAGCTCTTCCACCGTCACGCAGAGGATGCCGCGCCCGGTTAAGCTTTGCAGGATTTTCTTCGTATATATCGGGCAGCCGGGATTGATGTCGTGCATGAGGATCACCGCGCCGTCTTTGGCGTTGCGGATGACACGATCGGCAATCTGGTCGTAATGCTTGTTGCCTGAATCACCGCTCGCCAGCGACCATTGTATCATCGGATAGCCGATCTCCCGCGCGACATAGTAGCGGAAATCCCCGCCGGGCGCGCGCATCATCGTCGGCACAACGCCGGTGATCCCGCCGAGCAGCTCAATCATCATCTGCTTTTCCTTCTGTGCGTCGCCTGCATGCATTTCCTCGGTATAGCTGTGCGAATAGGAATGGCTCTGAATGGAATGCTTGCCGTCCTGCTGGCGCACCAGCATGTCCCGATTGCTGTGACAGCGCTTGCCCACGACGAAGAATGTCGCCTGCGCGCCATAGTCGCGCAGATGATCGAGCACGCCGCGCGTGGTGCCGCGCGCTCCGCCGTCGTCGTATGTCAGCGCAACCATCCTGTAGCGCGAATTGTCCGTTTGGCGCAGGCCATAGTCCGTCATCATGCTGCGCAGCTGCGCATAGTACAGATGAACATGCAGAAGCGACGCTTTGCCCGGATAGAGCAGATCTGCCCGATAGGTCAGCGTCATGCGCGCGGCGCCGAGGGTAAAGGGCGCGCTGCGGATGCTCTCCTCGCTCAGCAGCGAGGAGAGCGAGGCTGCGTCCGGTTCGATGTCCGGAAACGCAGCGCTGAGCTGCGACCGGATTTCCTCCGCGATATACGCATACGCTTCGCTGTCTTCCCGGATGAAATCCGAAAGCGAAAGCAGGCGTCCGTCCTCCATGTCGTACACCCTCGTCGCATAGTCCACGCTCAGCTGCTGCTTTTCCCGGGATACCTCGGCTGTGGCCAGAAAGCTGAGCACGCTGTCGCCTGAACGCGACACAACCGCGCCCACGTCCAGATAGGAGGGGATGGTCACGCGAGTCAGCGGCAGATGCTCCTCGTTCTGCGCGGCCAGACGATCAATCAGCGCACGCATGTCTTCATCCACCGCGTCAAGCGCCGTGTCGGGGTATACGCAGTTGATGTCGATGTCCTTGGCGACCTC
>CAMFCQ010000064.1 GCA_945948915.1 uncultured Clostridia bacterium
TCGTCGATCTTGCCGGCCTTGTACGCGCCGACCGCCTCGAACACGGAGTTGAGGTCGTAGTCACGCGCCTCGCCGGGCATCTTGCCGGGCAGCATCGGGCCGCCGGAGATGACCATCGCCGGGAGGTTCAGGCGGCGGGCCGCCATGAGCATGCCGGGCACGATCTTGTCGCAGTTAGGGATGAAGACCATGCCGTCAAAGCCGTGGGCCAGCGCCATGGACTCGCAGCTGTCCGCGATCAGCTCGCGGGAGGCGAGGGAGTACTTCATGCCGATGTGGCCCATCGCGATGCCGTCGCACACGCCGATGGCCGGGAACTCGACCGGCACGCCGCCCGCCAGGCGGATGCCGTCCTTGACGGCCTGGGCAATGTTGCCGAGGTGATTGTGACCGGGCACGCACTCGCTCTTGGCGGACACGACGCCGATCAGCGGACGGGTGAGCTCCTCGTTGGTCAGGCCAAGCGCCTTCCAGAGGCTGCGGTGCGGGGCCTTCTCCGGGCCCGTCTTGACGCGATCAGAAATTGCCATCTTACAGCTCCTCCACCTTGTTGCCCCAGCTCATCTTGCTGCGCAGATCCTTGCCGACTTCCTCCAGCTGGCTGGCCGCCTCGATGCGGCGCTTGGCCAGGAAGTGCACGCAGCCGCTCTGGTTCTCCAGCAGCCAGTTGCGGGCGAAGGTGCCGTCCTGGATCTCGGAGAGAACCTTCTTCATTTCCTTCTTGGTCTCCTCGGTGATCAGGCGCTTGCCGATCTCGTAATCACCGTACTCGGCAGTGTTGGAGATGGAGTAGCGCATGCCGGCGAAGCCGTGCGCGAAGATCAGGTCAACGATGAGCTTCATCTCATGGATGCACTCGAAGTACGCGTTCTCCGGCTGATAGCCCGCCTCGACCAGCGTGTCAAAGCCGGCCTTCATCAGGGCGGTCACGCCGCCGCACAGGACGGCCTGCTCGCCGAACAGGTCGGTCTCGGTCTCCTCGCGGAAGGTGGTCTTCAGGATGCCGGCGCGCGCGCCGCCGATGCCCGCGGCGTAGGCCAGCGCATAGTCCTGCGCCTTGCCGGAGGCGTCCTGATACACGGCGATGAGGTCCGGAACGCCCTTGCCCTCCAGGTACTGGCTGCGCACGGTGTGGCCCGGGCCCTTCGGCGCGATCATCACGACATCCACGTCTGCCGGCGGCTTGATGCAGCCGAAGTGGATGTTGAAGCCATGCGCGAAGGCGAGGATCATGCCCGGGCGCAGGTAGGGCTTGATGTCCTTCTCGTACATCGCAGCCTGCTTCTCGTCATTGATGAGGATCATGATCATGTCGGCGACCTTCGCGGCCTCGGCGGTGGTCATGACGGTCAGGCCGGCGGCCTCCGCCTTCGCCCAGCTCTTGGAGCCCTCGTACAGCGCGACGACGACATCGCAGCCGGAGTCCTTGAGGTTCAGCGCATGCGCGTGACCCTGGGAGCCGTAGCCGACGATGGCAATCTTCTTGCCGCTGAGCATGTCGAGATTGCAGTCCTGCGCGTAAAACATCTGTGCCATTTTCATTTCCTCCTAATCGTCCGTGCTATTGCACGCATGAAGTCAATCTATGTGACCGGATCACCCGGTTCGCACTCAGTCAAAGATATCGGAAGTCATCACGTCGTCGCCGCGCTCCAGCGCAACCACGCCCGTGCGCACCAGCTCGAGGATGCCGTAATCCTCCAGCAGGCCCATCAACGCGTCGATCTTGTCATTGTCGCCGGTGATCTGAAGGACCATGGAGTTCTTCGTCACGTCGAGCACCTTCGCCTTGAAGATGTCCACCAGGCGCATCAGGCCCTCGCGCGCGGTCACGTCCGCCTTCACCTTCACCAGCAGCAGCTGGCGCTCCACGGAGTTGCGCGACTGCATGACCTGCACCTTCTGCACGCAGATGAGCTTGTAAAGCTGCTGCACCAGCTGCTCCACCTTCTGCTCGTCGCCCTTGATGACGATGGTGATGCGGGAGACCTCCGGGTCGTGGGTCGTGCCCACGGCCAGGGAGTCGATGTTGAAGCCTCTTCTGAAGAACAGGCCCGACACGCGGGAGAGAACGCCCGGCTCATTGTCCACCAGCACGCCGACGGTGTAGCGCTGCTGATTGTCCTTGTTGATATACATCGCGCACCTCCGTCAGTTCAGGCAGAACGAGTCGATCGGGGAACCCGGCGCAACCATCGGCGCGACCATCTCGTCGATGTCCAGCAGGCATTCGATGATGCAGGGCCTGCCGGCCTCATAGGCCCTGGCAAATGCCGCCCTGAAGTCCGCCAGGTTGTCAACGCGCGTGCCCGTGAGGCCGTACGCGTCAGCCAGCTTCATGAAGTCCGGCCCGCGGTCGAGCGTCGTCTGGCTGTAGCGGTGGCCGAAGAACAGCGTCTGCCACTGCCTGACCATGCCCAGCGTGCCGTTGTTGAAGATCACCACGATCACGGGAATGCCGTAATAGGCAATCGTGGACAGCTCGGTCAGGTTCATGCGGAAGGAGCCATCGCCGGTGACCAGCGCCACCGGTCTGCCCTGCGGGTCGCTCTTGGCCGCGCCCATCGCCGCGCCCAGGCCGAAGCCCATCGTGCCCAGACCGCCGCTGGTGATCAGCTGGCGCGTGTGCAGGAAGGGGAAGTGCTGCGCGGTCCACATCTGGTGCTGGCCCACGTCCGTCGCCACGGTCATCTCCGGGGCGACGGCGGCCATGGCCTTCAGGATCTTGCGCGGCTCAAAGAGCTCGTCGTTCAGGTAATCCTCCATCATGCTGCGCGCCTGCTGCATCCACTGCGCGTGCTGCTTCTGGGAGACCCTGGTAAGCAGCAGCTCCAGCACCGTCTTCGCGTCGCCGGTGATATGCAGCGCGGTGGAGACGTTCTTGTTGATCTCGGCGCGGTCGATATCGATGTGCAGCACCTTCGCGTTCGGCGCGAACGCCTTCGCGTCGCCCAGCGCGCGGTCGGAGAAGCGCACGCCCACGGCGATGAGCAGGTCGCAGCGCTGCATCGCGATGTTCGCCGCGTGCGTGCCGTGCATGCCCAGCATGCCGAGCATCCTGTCGCTCGAAGCCGGCGCGGTGCCCAGGCCCATCAGCGTGGCCACGATCGGCGCGTCCGCGCGGTCCGCCAGCTGCATCAGCTCGTCCTGCGCGCCGGAGATCGTCACGCCGCCGCCGCAGTAGATCAGCGGCCTGTGCGCCTCGGCGATCAGCTGCGCCGCCATTTCAAGCCGCGGCTCCGCCTTCGTCTTGTACATTTCCAGCGACTCGCCCTCCGGGCGCAGCTGGGAGAGCGGCTTCTTCTTGCTCAGGCGCGGGATCAGCGCCTCGCCGCTGAGCGGGATGTACTCCGTCTCGGCCAGCTGCACGTCCTTGGGGATGTCCACGAGCACCGGGCCGGGGCGGCCGCTGCGGGCGATGTAGAACGCCTCGCGGATGGTGTCCGCCAGCCTGTCCACGCTCGTGACCAGGTAATTGTGCTTGGTGACCGGCATCGTCATGCCGGAGATGTCCGCCTCCTGGAAGGAGTCGGTGCCCATCAGGCTCTGGGGCACGTTGCCGGTGATGAACACGACCGGGCTGGAGTCCATGTACGCGGTCGCAATCGGCGTCAACAGGTTCGTCGCGCCGGGGCCGCTGGTGGCCAGGCACACGCCGGTCTTGCCGCTGGCGCGCGCGTAGCCGTCGGCCGCGTGGCCGGCGTGCTGCTCATGCGCGGTCAGGACGTGATTAATCCTGTCAGCGCGCTTGTACAGCTCGTCGTAAATCGGCAGCACGGCGCCGCCCGGAAAGCCGAAGACCGTGCCCACCTCCTGCTCGATCAGACATTCGATCAGGATTGCCGCTCCGTTGAGTCTCATCCTTTTCATCCGCTCCTCTGCGAAATACCCGGCGCTTGGCCGATCAGTCCGATAAAAACAGCCTTTCTCCCTCGTTTAGGGCGAAAGGCTGTTTCGCGGTACCACCTAAATTCCGTGCCTGCGCACGCTCATCGGGCACAATCGACAGACGTCGGCATGCCCTCTCCCCTGTAACGGTGGGCCTCCGGCCAGCCTACTTGCCCATGCGGGCATCATTCAGCTGGCAGCTCCGAGGCGACAAGCCCGCGCTTCTTTCGCAGGAGCCTTCCACCGTCGCTCCCTCGCTTGGCGCTTCCCTGCGGGCCCTTCCTCTTCATCGCGGAAATTATGTGCGACTATCTTATCACGACAGGAATTTCGTGTCAAGCACTTTTCCGGCAAAAAGTGAGCAATTTTGCACATCGTCATGAATGTTTTTCATCTTTATTGCCTTGGATCACGCTTTTCGCTCACATTTGCGGGGATTGGTGCAGGCCCGCCGCATCCGCGCGGCGGCGTCTTGTCAGGCAGATGCCCAGCAGCGCCAGCAGCGAAACCGCCTCCGCAACGCGCCAGCTCGCCTTCCCCGCAAACCACACGCGAAGCGTTCCCTGCGTGCCCGCGCTCAGCAGCACCGTCAGGCGGTTGTTGCCGCCCAGGCCGGTCTGCATCTTCTGCCCATCCACCGCCGCGCGGTAGCCGTCAAACCCGAACACCGGCAGCGCAATCTCCGCGTCCGTCTGTGCGCTGACCTGTGCGGTCATGGTCGTACCCTGTTTGCGGTAGTCCGTCAGCTCCGCTTCCCCGGTCCATGTCACGCTCTGATCCTCCGTCAGGCCCAGATCGCTGCCGGGCATCGCGTATTCCAGATAGCTGCCCGTGATCACGTCCGTGTAGCTCTTGAATCGGATGTACGGGTCGGCATAGCGCAGCCCGAATGCCGGCATGCCCTCATCCTGCACGGCGTATCCGCCGATCTGCCCGTACGCGCCCGTGACGCACAGGACAAGCGTGAGCAGCATGGCCAGCTCCCTGCGCCCCTTGTCCCGGGCAAAGCAGACCGCACCATAGCCGCCCGCCAGCGCCAGGAACACAGACGCAAACATCAGCAGCCGCGAAGGGAACTGCAGATAATTGACCAGCCCGCGCGTCAGCCGCTCCAGCTGCGCCCACGGGAAAAGGCTCGTGGCCGCCAGCGCAGCGGCCGCGCCCAGCGCCGCGCAGCCCAGCGCCGCATTCAGTTCCCTGCGCTCGCCGCGACCCGTCAGCGCCGCATAGACAAGCGCCGCCAGCCCCAGCAGCAGCATGCAGCCGACGCCCTTGTATGCATCCGCCTGCGTTACAAACAGCTCCATCACCTGCATCGCATTCGCACTGCACGAGGTCATCAGCGTGCCGCTGTCGCCGATGCCCTGCAGGCTGTAGCCGAGCATGGGCAGGAGCAGGAACAGATTGACCAGCACCGTCCCGGCCGCCGCCTTGACAATCGCGCAAAGACGCTTCTCGCGCACAATCCTCCCGATGCACGCTACGCCCAGCACAACCGCCAGCACCGCGCACATCACCGTGGTGAGCATATGGCTCATGAACACCAGCGTCGCGCCCAGCACCAGCGTGCGCCAGCGCTTCGCGTCGCCGAAGAGAACCTCCCACAGGCCCAGCATAAACAGCGGGAGTGCCGCCATCGCCGTGTACTCGCCCAGCGCGTCGCGCACATAGATGTCCATCAGGCGATAGCTGGCAAGCGTGTAGAGGATCGAGGCGCACGTGCCCGCGGTTCTGCTGGAGAAGATCCGTCTGCCGCACGCGTACATCGCCGCCGCCGATACCGCGTTGACAAGGAGGATGTACACGCGCATGGCGCCCTGCACCGACGCGCCCGTGCGCATCATCAGCGCGGGGAGCAGCAGGAACACATCCGGATAGAAGATCGACACCGCCGACCCGTAGCCGTTGTAGCCGTAGCCGCCCATGCGCACGGGGAACTGCCTGCTGCCCAGCGCGTCCACCACGTTGTACAGGCGCATCTGGTGGAACAGCGTGTCGTGACCACCGTAGAGGAATTCCCGCAGCGCCGGCACGGACGCCGCCAGCACCGCTACGCCGATGAGCAGCAGCCTGCCGGCGTCCTCCTTTCTCAGCGTGCCCCGCAGATGCAGCAAGGTCAGCGCGCAGCCAAGCAGCAGAAGCAGCGTCAGCATCCATGTGCCGTCCGTCCGCTCCGGCAGGACCAGATCGACGCCGTGGATCTGCAGATAGGTGCCCTGCTGAAAGTCGATCTGCAGCTCCAGGTCGCGCGCGTCCTCCTTCAGCTCAAACCACAGCGCGTTGTCCCAGCTCTGCGCAGGCAGCGTCAGCTCCGTCGGTTCCGCCTGCGCGCCGTTGCCGGTCACAATGCGCAGCACGTTGTCCCCGTCGGAGGCCACCGTCACGACCAGCTTGTAGCGCCCGGCCGGCAGCGTCAGGCCCGGCCCGCCGCAGAGCACGCCATAGGTATCGCCCCCGGCGAGGGAATAGGTCTTATTGCCGCCCCGGAAAAAGGTCAGGCCGTCCATCTCCAGGCCGGACAGGGTGATGTCGCCCCGTCCGATGCCCAGCCCCCAGCACAGGGCTGTCAGCACCGCGCACAGCGCCGCCGCAAAAAGCGCCTTCTTCATCTTCTCTCTGTTCACCGCGCCGCTCTCCCTTCGCGTCTTCTCTTCGCCGTAGCGCGTGCCGTCCACACAAGCAGACCCAGCAGCGTCAGCAGCGATACCGCCTCCGCGATGCGCCAGCTCGCCTTCCCCGCGAACCACACGCGAAGCTCGCCCCGCGTGCCCGCACTCAGATACACCGTCAGGCGGTTGTTTTCGCCCAGGCCAAGCTCCATCTCCCGCCTGTCAACCGTCGCTCGGTAGCCGTCGTAGCCAAACAGCGGCAGCGAAACCGCCGCGTCTGTCCCGGCGTCCACCTGCGCGGTGATCGTGGTGCTCTCCTTCCGGCAGTCCGTCACCGATACGCTGCCATCCAGGAGCACGCTTCTGTCAAGCGTCGGCTCTGTCCTCGTGCCGGGAATGGTGTACTCGGTGTACTGCAGGTTCGGGCTCACCGTCTCGCCGAAGGCGATGTAATTCGGGTTGCGCGTCTCATCGGTCAGCGTCGGCAGCGCGCACAGCGCCGCCACGGCCAGCACAGCCGCCGCCATCTGCTCACCGTGACCGCGCGCAAGCCGCGCGCAGCCGTGCCCGCCCGAGAGCGCAAACAGCGCCGCCGTCATCATCAGGAAGCGCCACGGGAACTGCAGGTAATCCGACAGCCCGCGCGTCAGCACGCGCACATGTCCCCAGGGGAACAGCGTCGTCGCCATGAACGCAAACGCCGTGCCCGCCGCCGTCAGCAGCACGGCGAGGCGGTTCTTGTCATCCCGCCTTTCCGCCGTCGCCGCGGCGTACAGCGCCAGTGCCGCGCCCAGCAGCAGCGGCAGGCCGATCTCCAGCGCAAATGTCGAAAGCGTCCTGTCCTTCGGATCGATGCTCAATTCGCCCGCGCCCAGCAAAAGCAGCTGCGCCGGGGAGATCGCATAGAACGCGGGATCCTTCGCCAGCTCCTGCGCGCCAATGCCCTGCATGCTGTACATGAGAAACGGTGCCAGCTGGAACGCGCACAGCGCAAGCGCCAGCACAGCAGCCTTCAGGATCGAGCCGAGCCTGCGCTCGCGCACGATCCGCACGATGAACAGCGCGCACATGCCCGCCGCCGCCAGCGCACAGATGAGCGTGGAGAGCATGTGGGACAGCGCGATGCACGCCGCGCTCACGCCCAGCGTCATCCACCTGCGCCTGTCGCCCAGCACCACCTCATACAGCCCCAGGAGGAATAGCGGCAGGAACACCATCGCCGTCATCTCGCCGAACGCATAGCGCGTAAACACGTCGGAAATGCGGTAGATCGACAGCGTGTAGAGGATGGAGGAGAGCACCGCCGCCCACGCGTCGCCAAACATCCATTTCGCCGCGGTATACATCGCCAGGGCGGACGCCGCGCTGACCGCGATGAAGAACACGTTGACGGCGTACTGCATGGACGCGCCCAGGTTCATCAGCAGCGCCGGACCGTAGAGGAAGATATCCGGGTAGAAGACCGATGTGATCGCGCCGTAGCCGTTGTAGGAGAAGCCGCCGATGCGCACCGGGAACTGGCCCGAGCGCAGTCCGTCCGCCAGGTTGCACAGGCGCACCAGATGGAACGTCGTGTCGTGGCCGATGCAGACCGTATCCTTGAGCGCCGGGCCGCTGGCGATGAGCACCGCCAGGCCGATGAGAATCAGCCTGCCCCTGCGCGCAGGCGTCAGCCAGCCGCGCCGGTTGGCCGTCACCAGCGCGCACAGCGCCAGGGCAAGCAGCGCGAAGGTGAACGCATGATCCCGGTATTCCGGGCTGTACAGGCGCATGTCGGCCACGTCGATGCGCGTTCCGCCTTCAAACATCACGAGGATGTCCACGCCCTGCGCGGCCATCTCCAGCGTGAACATCGCCTCGCCCTGCGTCTCGCCCGCGGCGAGCGGGATTTCGGCGGGCGTGACAGGCGCGTCGTTCTGCGTAGTGATGACCAGCCGGTTGCCGCCGTCGCCTTCGATCGCCCACTTGAGGCGGTAGGTGCCCGCCGGCAGGTCAAGCCCCGGCCCGCCGTTCATCGCGCCGTACGCATCGCCCGCCTGCGCGTCCCGCTGCAGCCCCTCGCCAAAGTCCATCAGCAGATACGGCATGTCCTCCCACGTCTTCTGGCGATCCAGCACGCCCGTCCAAAACACCAGCGCGACCAACACCGCACAGACTGCCCATATTCCCGCGATCAGTGCGCCGTTTTTCCTCTGCCTCATACGTTCACCTCAAATGTCAAAACGCGCCCCGCACGGTTTCCTGGTGCGAGGCGCCGTATTCTTATGCTGTCAATCCGCTTGCAGCGCGTCGTCCATAAGCACAGCGCAGCGGGATTCACCGAACCGAGGATGCTGCCGACGGCATGCCGGTTGGCTGTCATGATAAGCAATCGCGGCTGTCCCGTCCGGTGACGCGCAGCTCAGCTGCCCAGCAGGCGGCTCAGCTCGCAGACAGCCTGCGCTTCGTCCTCGCCGCGTGCGATGATGGTTACGCCCGCGTCATCCTCGAGCTTCAGGGAAATCAGGCCCATCACCGATTTGGCATTGACCGTCACATCCCCTCTGCGCAGGAGCACCTGCGCCTTGAAGCGCGACATCTTCTCCGCCACCTCTGCGGTCTTGCGCGCCGTCGGAACGCCGTTCATCTTCACATGCACCGTCAGTTCCATCCGTTCCCATCCTTTCCTGCGTTCATGGCCCGGCCTGCCGGGCGTTCTCCCCGTCCAGCGCCTGCGCCATCTGTTCCAGCTTTCTGAGCCGGTGGTTCACGCCGCTCTTGCCCACCGGCGGATCGCACATTTTTCCCAGCTCCTCCAGGGAGACCTCCGGGTTGGCCAGCCGCAGCCTGGCCGTCTGCAAAAGGGCGGGCGGCAGGCTGCTCTCGCCCATCGCGGCCAGCAGCCGCTCGATCGCCTGCGTCTGGCGGGAAGCCGCGATCACCGCGCGCTCCATGTTCGCGCTGTCGCAGTTTGTCGCGCGGTTGGCGTTGTTGCGCAGCTCCTTGCGGATGAACGCGTCCTCCATCGCAAAGCGCGCGCTCTGCGCGCCGATGATGCTCAGCATGTCGGTGATCTCACTCTGTCCCTTCAGGTACACCAGCGCCATCTGCCGCCGGGTCGTCTGATGTGCCTCCAGATCAAACCGCGCAATCAGCCTCTGCAGCGCCGCGGCAAACGCCTCGTCGCCCAGCACAAATTCCAGATGATACTCCTTCTGCGGATCGGTCACAGAGCCGCAGGCCAGGAACACGCCGCGCAGGAACGCCATCCGGCAGCACTTGCGCACCGTCACCTCGCGCGGCACGCCGCGCCGCTGCGCCACCGCGATGCCGCAGCCCTCCAGCACAAACGACGCCTCGTCGCCGCTGATCTCGATGCGGTGCGCGCTGCGTCCGCCCAGGCGCGCACGCTGCAGGGTGATGAGCTCCGGCTGCACGTCAAACACCTCGCGCAGCAGCCGGAATGCCCGGCGCGCAACCGCCGCGTTCTCCGTCTCAATGGACAGGCGCTTCTGGCCGCCGCCGCGATAGATCACCGAGCCCGCTGAGGACACGATGCCCGAAAGCTCCGCCAGCAGGCAGCACACGCTCTCCGGCTCCAGCCGGCACAGCTCCTCCTTGGTATCCGATGAATAGGACATGTTCCCCTCTTCTTAGTCGTCCCTTCTTCTGCTGGCGGCAAGAAGCACCAGGCGCAGCAGCTGCAGAACCGCCTGCAGCGCGGCCGCCACATACGTCAGCGCCGCAGCGGAGAGCACCGCCTTCACGCCCTTGACCTCGTCGTCCGGCAGATAGCCTCCGGCAAGCACCGTCACCGCGCGGCTGCTGGCGTTGAACTCCACCGGCAGCGTCACCAGGTAGAACAGCACGGAGAACGCGAAGCAGAAGATGCCGATCTTGGTCAGCGGCTCCCAGCTCATGATCAGGCCCAGCATGAACAGCGGAACCGCCATGCCGCTGCCGATGTTTGCAGCCGGCACGAGGTTTGCGCGGATGCGCATGGGCTTGTAGTCCTGCGCGTCCTGAATCGCGTGGCCCGCCTCGTGTGCCGCCACGCCCAGCGCCGCGATGGACGTGGAGCCGTATACCTCCGAGGACAGGCGCAGCACGCCGCTTTCCGGGTCATAGTGATCCGTCAGGCTGCCGGACACGGGCTCAATTGCCACGTCGCCGCAGCCGTTGCCGTCCAGAATCGCGCGCGCGATTTCCGCGCCCGTCATGTGGATGCGGGAGGGCACCTGCTTCCAGCGGTTGTATGTAGACGATACCTTGAACTGCGCGTACAGGGCCAGAAGCAGTCCCGGGATCAGCAGCAGATAGGTCGGATCATAGTAATACATGATGGTTTTTCCTCCCTTTCAGGCGTATCAGCCTGAGATAAGCATACCCTATTTCAGCCTGCCCGGCAAGAGGAAATGAACGAAAACCTCAATTCACCGTCTGATTGATCCTGCCAGCATAAAAACAGCAGGAAGATCGCTCCCTGCTGTTTCGATTTCAGCTTGTTAAGCTGCGTTGACGGAATCGCAATGGTCGCCTTCGGCTCCGCTGCGATTCCTGCCTGAACGCTTCGCTGAAGGGGAACGTTAGGGCTGCCGCCCTAAAACCCGCCTGGGGACATCGTCCCCAGACCCCTTCTTCGCTTCGCGCCTGCAGGCCGATTATTCCAGATCAGTGCACGATGCCGTTGAGCACGAAGCCCGCATCCGCGTCGACGGTGATAACCATGCCGGACTTGAGCATGTGCACGGACAGGCCCGTGCGGTCCATGAACAGCGGGATGCCCAGCGCCTGGCAGGTCACGCTGGCGTGGCAGTTCTCGTCCGTGCTCTCCACGACGACAGCCGCAGCCTTGCGCATGTAGGGCAGCATCTCGCGGGTGGTCATCTTGGTGACGATGATCTCGCCCTCCTTGAAGCCGCTCTCCAGATCCGCCAGCGTGGTCACGTTGCAGACGTGGCCGCTGACCTTGCCCTCGCCCACACCGATGCCGCGCAGCAGCACGTTGCCGACGATGTGCGCCTTGATGAGGTTGGTCGTGCCGGATACGCCCGCCGGAACGCCCGCCACGACGATGACCACGTCGCCGGTCTTGACCAGGCCCGCGCTGTGCGCGACCTCGACCGCTGCCTCGATCATCTCATCGGAGTTGTCCTGCACCTGCATGTGCGCCGGGATGACGCCGCGGGAGAGGCCCAGCTGATGGTACGCGTGCTCGCTCGGGGTCGGCGCGATGATCGGACAGTCCGGATGGAACCGCGCGACCATGCGGGCCGTGGAGCCGGAGTTGCTCGGCGTGATGATCGCGGAGGCGCCCAGCTGCTCGGCCATCTGGCAGCAGGCAAAGGACACCGCATTGGCGACCGTGTGCGCCGTCGCGTCGCGGATGGCCTCCTGATTCACCGCCTTGAAATCGCCGTTCTTCTGGCTCTCGATGTAGGTCGCGATGCGCACCATGGTCTTCACGGCCTCCAGCGGGTATTTGCCCGCCGCAGTTTCGCCGGAGAGCATGATCGCGTCGGTGCCGTCGATGATCGCGTTGGCCACGTCGCTAGCCTCCGCGCGGGTCGGGCGCGGGTTGCGGATCATGGAGTCGAGCATCTGGGTCGCGGTGATGACCGGCTTGCCCGCCACGTTGCAGCGCTTGATGAACGCCTTCTGCAGCACCGGCACCTCCTCCATATCGACCTCCACGCCCAGGTCGCCGCGGGCGACCATGATGCCGTCGGACACCTTGAGGATGTCGTCAAAGTTGTCCACGCCCATGCGGTTTTCGATCTTGGAGTAGATCTTCACATGGCTGCCGTTGTTGTCGTCGCACAGCTTGCGGATGGTGAGCACGTCGCTGGCGCGGCAGACGAAGGACGCGGCGATCATGTCGATGCCCTGCTCGATGCCGAACAGGATATCCGCACGGTCCTTCTCGCCGATGGACGGCATCTGCAGATCCACGTCCGGCACGGAGATGCCCTTGCGGCCGCCAAGCGTACCGCCGTTGATCACGCAGCAGACGATGTCCGTGCCGTTCTCCACGCGCAGGACGTTCATCGCCAGCAGGCCGTCGTCAATCAGCACGCGGGTGCCGGGCCTGACCAGCTCCGCCATCTTCGGGTAGGTGATAGAGACCTCATGCGCATTGCCCTCGACCTCACGGCTGGTGAGCACGAATTCCTGACCGGCCTCCAGCTCCACCTTGCCCGCGGCCAGCGTCTTGGTGCGCACCTCCGGGCCCTTGGTGTCCAGCAGGATGCCCACCGGAATGCCCTTCTCCTCGCGCAGGCGCTTGATGCGCTGAATGCGCTCGGCCTGCTCCTCGTAGCTGCCGTGGGACATGTTGAGGCGGCATACGTTCATGCCCGCGTCCATCAGCTTGCCCATCATGTCCTCGTTATCGCTCGCCGGGCCCAGCGTGCAGACGATCTTCGTCTTTCTGATCATAGGGGAGTACCTCCTCATGTGATTGTCTCTGTTGATGGTTTATGGATTGCAGCCCGCTCTGCGGGCGGGGGATTGCCTGTCATACGCCTGTGCCGTCGAACGCCGGCACGAACGCCTCGCTGGCGGAGCTGAGCTCCTGCCGGTAGCCCGGCAGACCGATCATCTCCATATGGGCCAGCACCCGCTCGTATTCCTTCTTCTTCAGCCTTCGGTTCATGCCCGGCATCTGAAGCGCTTTGCCAAAGGGCACGTACTGCCCCATCAGCGACACCGCCGCGCCGGGGAACTCGTCCGCAATCAAGCTCAGGATCTTCATGCTGTCGCCGGTCAGCCCCGGCAGCACCAGATGCCGGATCTGCGTGCCGCGCAGCATCATGCCGTCCGCATCATAGACGGCCGGGCCGGTCTGGCGCAGCATCTCATGGATGGCCAGGGTGGCGACCTCGGGATAGTCCGCCGCACCGGAGAGCAGCTTGGCCATCTGCGGATCGATGTACTTGAAGTCCGGCAGATAGATATCGACATAGCCCTCGAGCATCCTCAGCGTCTCGATCGTCTCGTAGCCGCTGGAGTTGTACACGATCGGGATGTTCGGGCGGTAGAGGTCAAGCGCCTCCACCACCTGCGGCGCGAACTGCGCCGCCGTGACCAGGTTGATGTTGTGCGCGCCCTGCGCTTCCAGCTCCTGGAAGATCTCCGCCAAACGCTGCACCGTCACATATTCGCCCGCGCCGCCGTGGCTGATCGCCTCGTTCTGGCAGAAGATGCACCTGAGGCCGCAGCCGGAGAAAAACACCGCGCCGCTGCCGCGCGTGCCGCTGATGCACGGCTCCTCCCACATGTGCAGGCCCGCGCGCGCGATTTTGGGCAGCGCGCCCACGCCGCATACGCCGTGTCCCTCCGTCTCGCCGCGCTGCGCGCCGCACCTTCTGGGGCAAAGCGTACAGCCCTGCCCGCTCATAGGTCGATGAACTCCTCAAAGCGCGGCAGGATGCCGATGCCGTCCGGGAAGTGTGCGGCGAACTGCGGGATGGCGTGGCTCGGGAAGGAGTTGCCCTCGATGAACACGGGGCCGCTTTCCGTGATGGCCACGTCCCAGGCGACAAAGCGCACCTGCGGCACTGCGTGCATCGCGTCAAGGCACATCGCCTTGACCTCTTCCCAGTAAGGGATCTGCGTGCCGGGAATCTTCTTTCCGGTCATCGGGTGGATCTCATAGGCCTCGCCCGCCTTGTTCGCGCCCACGCCGGTGATCACGCCGGTCTCGATGTCCACCGGCGCGGCCATGCCGCCGCAGTCCACATTGTCCATCACCTTGCCGTTGCCGATGCGGATGTACGCGTAGACGATGCCCTCCTTCTTGTCGCCCAGCAGCGTGGCCACGCGGATGGTGTTGACCGAGGTCGGGCACAGCGCCGCGATGGCCGGGTGCTGGATGACCTTGTCCTCCACGATGCCGATGCCGGCCTCTCTCAGGCGCGCATAGAGCGCCTTGGGATCGCCGTATTCCTCCGGCGTGCACTTCAATATACCCTGGCCGCTGGAGCCATCGATGGGCTTGCAGATGATGTCGCCGCGCCCCTCGAGGAACCTGGCAAAGTCCTCCTCGCTCGCCTCCAGCAGGTTCAGCCAGCCGCGGTTCACCTGCGCGGCGAACAGCTGGTTGAACTCGGTCTTATTGTCGAAAAAGTGCCAGAACTTCTTGTCGTTCATCCGTGCCACGATGCTGTTGGAGATGCCGCGGGTGATCTGCGTGGCGCGCTGCGCGTCGTCAAGGCGGTACATCTCCGCGATCTTATAGTCAATATAGCCCGCGTTGTACCTGGCCGCGCACTTGACCATGTCGGCAAGCAGCCAGATGCGGCTCTTGCCGGACTTCTTGTGCAGCATGTTCGCCGTTTTGAGCATCGCGCCGTAGTCCATCTTCATGGCGCGCTTCATCATATAGGAAAGCCTGCCCATATCATAAGCCTCGATTCCATGTCGTGTTCGATCTATTATCGGCAAAATCAAGCCGAGCATACTGCCGGGATTTTACGATATCCATTGTAGTCTATTTTCCCCGGTTTGGCAAGGGGCGTTCCGGCGCGGGGACAGCAAACAAAAGCGGCCGGCTTGACATGCCGGCCGCCCCGTAGTACAATATAGTCAAGAGATGCTCGTCTCGCACAATGAACTTCCGCTTTTGCAAGAGTTGTTGTTCTAAGACTCACGCCGCCGTCGTAGTTGCAGCTACACGGCGGCATTGCTTTATCTGTTGCGTCCCAGCATGTACACCGAGATCAGCGGAGAAGCTGCGGAAGCGATAAATCCCAGAAGGGACAGAACGTCTCCATTGCTCATCAGCTCACCTCCTCTTCAGCAGCGCTCAAGCGGAGGACTCCACCGTGCAAGTCTCTTGACTGCACTACCTGTTTATCATAGCACAATGAACGCAAAAAAACGAGCCCCGCAAAGGGACTCGCTTCTTTTTGCTTTTGAACGCAATCGCCGCGATC
>CAMFCQ010000065.1 GCA_945948915.1 uncultured Clostridia bacterium
CATGGCAGGTTTTCGCCTCAATTTTCCCTTCAAAATGGTGAGGCTTGTTTGCTGTGCAGACAAGGTTGAAACTCTGCCGTTGATACCAGTTCGGGTTCGGGACATAGAAAAGGAGCTGCCAAGTTTTTAGCTTGACAGCCCCTCCGTGACGGATATGTCCGTGCCTTCAGGATTATTCGTCGATGCCGAACGCATAGATCGTCGTGGTGTCATACTTCTCGCCCGGGCGCAGGACCGTCGTGCCGGTGAACTGCGGGTTGTTCGGGGAATCCGGGAAGTGCTGCGTCTCCAGGCACAGGCCGGAGTATTTGCCGTAATGCACGCCGCCCTTGCCGCCGTCAAGGTCGGTCTGGCAGGCGGAATAGAACTGCACGCCCGGCTGGTCGGTGATGACCTCCATCGTGCGGCCGCTGTTCGGATCAACCATGTATGCCGCGGTGCCAAAGGCCTCGCCCTTGCGCAGCACGAAGTTGTGGTCATAGCCGCCGGCATACTTGAGCTGCGTGCACTCCTCCACCGCATCAAGGCCCACGCCCAGCAGCAGGCCGCCGCGCAGATCAAACGGCGTGCCCGCAACGGCCATGTAATCGCCGGTCGGAATCAACCCTTCGTCGATAACCGGGGTAATCGCGTCCGCGTCAATGTGCAGCACCTGGTCGCGGATGGTGCCGTGCTCGCAGCCCGCGAGGTTGAAATAGGTGTGGTTGGTCATGTTGCAGTGGGTCGTCTTGTCCGTGGTCGCCTCATAGCGGATGCCGAGGTGGTTGTCCTCGCTCCAGCTGTAGGTCACGGTCACGTCGAGCGTTCCCGGATAGTTCTCCTCTCCGTCCGGGCTGACATAGTGCAGCTTGAGGCAGTCGGCATGCTCGCCCTCAACCGGGGTGACCGCCCACAGCTTCTTGTTGAAGCCAACGTTGCCGCCGTGCAGATGGTTCTTGCCATTGTTCAGTGCCAGCTGGTATTCCACGCCCTCGAGTGTGAAGCGGCCCGCGCCGATGCGGTTGCCATAGCGGCCGATGGTGTCGCCCATGCAGCCGTGGCCGGCCAGATAGCCGTCAAGGTTGTCAAAGCCCAGCGCCACGTCGTCGAGATGGCCGTTCTTGTCCGGGACGATGATGTTGGTGACGATGCCGCCGTAGTCGATCAGGCTCACGGATGCACCGCTCTTGTTGGTCATGGTGTACTGCGTCACGGTCTGGCCGTCGGGCATCCGACCGAAGGGTTTGGTCGTAATCATTGTAAAACACTCCTTGCTTGCATGTCGATGCGTATTCCTGTTATCTACTATTCTACGCCGGAACAGCGGGATGTCAAGCGGTTTTATGCCCCTTTCCCCTGCCGGCGAGCAGGGAAACAAACCACAGCGCACCCAGCAGCACAGCCGTCCAGCAGGCCGCGCCGAGCGGCGCCTGAATCGGCTGCGACCACGGCAGCACGCTCCTGGCCGACAGCGCCGGTGCGCTGTTCTTGCCGGCAAGCGTGAAGAGCACGAGGTTGCTGGTCAGCAGGTAATACAGCGAGGCGCTGCCCAGCCGCCCCAGCGCATGGCACAGCACGTCAGCAATCCGGCGAATGCCCTTGCCCGCCAAGGCGCACAGCATGCGGCTGATCACAACCACCGCCGCCGTACAGAGCGCCGGCAGCAGAATCCAGCCCCAGTCCGGCGGGAATCGACCTGGCAAACCGTGAAGGATGAAATCCACAGCGCCCGCCGCCGTACAGAGCGCCGCAGCGATGAGCAGCCGCAGGCGTTCTCCCCGCGCATAGAGCAGACCGGCCAGGAAATACGGCATATACTGGACCACCGGGAAATACGCGAAGTCCGTGCCGCCGATCAGCAGTCCGAACGGATGCGGAACCGCGTCGTACGGCACCCATACGCAGCTGGCCACGCACACCGCGCCCACAATCAGCGAGGCCAACGGCCTGTGCGAAAGCCAGCGCAGCGCCGCAAAGCCCACGATCAGCAGCAGACTGTACAGCGCGAAGGCAATCAGGAATTCCGACCAGCCCGGGATGTCAGCGAGCGTCAGCACGCGCCGCACCGTGCCCACGGCAAACGGCTTGTTCTCCCGCAGGACGCGGTAGCCGATGCCCGACAGACAGAACACCGCGTACGTGCGCAGCGCCGTCTTCACCATGCCCGGCAGCACCCTGCGGTACGGCTTGTTCAGATATGCCAAGCCCGCCGTCACACCGAAGCAGAAAACAAATGTGCCGAAGACAGTCAGGTTGATGACGTTGATCAGATCCTCTGCCAGCGGAAAGAGCTGCGTGTCGCCAAAGAACTGCAGTACATGGCCATAGACCATCATGATCACCAGCAAGCCCCTGCTCACGTCAATCGTTCTGTCCCGCATCATCCTCATCTCCTATAACGCGCCATGCGCGCCCATTTCTGAACTCCATGCCGCAGCCGCGTGCAGCTCTCCCATCGACCAAAGAACCGCATGCAGAACGTCGCTCACCTGCATGCGGTTTCATTGGGTTTGCAAAGTCGTATTCGAGCGTCTTCCGCGCGGAGAATACGGCTTCAGGACACATCAGCAGTGCTTCCCGTCATTAGAAACACGCCCGAAGGGACACATGATCCAGCGGAACGCTGGTTAGCCTTTGACACCCGCCTGGACAGAAATGCCCTGCAGGAAGTACTTCTGCGCGCACAGGTACAGCACAAACGGCGGCACCATGGACACCAGACAGCTGGCGATCATGTGCGCCCAGCGCTGCTCGTACTGGCCCATCAGCAGGCGCAGGCCGGCGGTCAGCGTCTGGTTGTTCACGTCCGTCATGACGATGCGCGGCCAGAGGTAATCGTTCCATGCGCCGTTGAAGGCGAACAGGCCCACGACGATCATGACCGGCATGATGGACGGCAGGATGATCTTGGTGTATACCTGGAAGCTGCTCGCGCCGTCAATCGTCGCCGCCTCGTCCAGCGCCTTCGGGATGCCCTTCATGAAGTTGCGGATCAGAAAGATGTTGAATGTACCAGCCAGCATCGGCCAGATCAGCGCGTTCAGGTTGTTAACCCAGCCCAGCGCGTTGGCGATGCGGAACTGCGGCAGGATGGCCACGACGTTCGGGAACATGCTCATGTACATGAGCGTCCAGAAGATCTTGTCGCCGCCCTTGAAATTCAGGCGCTCATACGCGTAGGCGGAAAGCGAGGTGATGATCACCGTGCACACCGTCACCGTGATGGACACGATGAAGGAGTTCTGGAACATCAGGCCGATGTTCGAGTTGGTGTTGACGTTCGCGCCGCCAAAGAAGAGCTCGGTGTAGTTGGAGCCCGTCCATTGGCGCGGGATCAGGCGCGTCAGGTAATCCAGCGGGCCCTGGATGTTCGCAAAGGACGTGATGAAGTCCGAATCGAACTTGAACGAGTTCGTGATCAGCCAAACGATCGGCTCGAACCAGCAGATGCCCAGGATCAGCAGGAACAGGAACGCGATCAGCTTGCCTCTTTTATTTTCTGCCATCTTCGTCCCCTCCTTAATTCTCCTGATTCTTGACCATCATGCGCATCTGGATGAAGGAAACCACCATGATGCACAGGCCAAGGATGACCGCCATCGCAGAGGACATACCGGCCACCTGCTTCTTGACGGAGTTCTCGTAAACGTATTGCAGCAGCACGGCGTTCGCTTCGGCATTGGAGAAGCCAACGAGGATATCCGGCTGACCGAAGATGTTGAACTGCGCCACCACTGCCGTCACCAGCGTGTACATGAGCGGATAGGTCATGTTCGGCAGGGTTACGTTGAAGAATTTCTGGATGGTGCCGGCGCCGTCCACGGCTGCGGCCTCATACTGATCCTGCGGCACGGAGGCCAGCGCGCTCTGATAGATGACCATCGTCGAGCCTGTACACCACCAGACGGTGACGATGACAAGCATGGCCCATGTGTACGGCGGCATAAAGAAGTTCGCCGACATACCGAAGAACTTGTTGACGATGCCGTACTGGACGTTGAACACATAGCGCCAGGTCAGGGTGACGGTGGAGATGGACATCAGGCTCGGCAGATAATACAGCGCCTGGAAGATCTTGTTGCCCTTCGGGCGGGCGTTGAGCGCCAGCGCCAGAGAGAGCGGCACGATGATACAGAACGGCACGCACATGAGCACGAACTTAATCGTGTTGCCAAGGCCGTTTCGCAGCTGCTTGTAATAGGTATTGGACGAATCAAACAGCAGGGTCCTGAAGTTCTCAAGGCCGGTAAACACCGGCTCATTGAACAGATCCCACTTCGTGAACGCGGCGTAGATGCCGTAGATCGCCGGGGTCATGAAGAAGACGATGAAGAAGAACAGGTGCGGCGCAATGTACGCATACGGCAGCAGATCGCGCTTGAGGATGTGGCGCTGATCCCTGGCAAAGGAGCCATGGCCGATCACGCAGGAGAGCGCAAGGCAGGCCAGCGCGATGTAGGTCATGATGTCAAAGGACGACGTAATCAGCTTCACGTCGCGCTTCTTAAACTTGACCTCCGCCAGATTCAGTGCTTCGGAAATCGGCGTATACAGAGCGGAATTCTTCTCCTCCATGGAGAAGAACACCATGAACAGCGCGAAGGAAACGGCCGCGATGAAGCTGAAGAGCATGCCGACATTCTTTTCATTCTGAATGAACGCAATAAACGCGGCCACGGCAGCCACGATGGCCAGCGGAATCAGCAGCAGCGGCGCGCTGGAGAGGGAGAACAGCAGCTTGGGCATGCCCATCTCGACAGAGACGGTCACGTCCTTCACCGTCGACGTTGCCGTCACGCCCGCAAAGCAGAAGAGGACGACAAACGCGAGCGCCAGAAACGCCGCGATTTTGGAACGTGTCATTCCGACACCTCTTTTCTTGAAGCGTTGAAGAGAATCCGGCTGATGCCGGACAAGGCAGGGGGATTGCTCCCCCTGCCCTCAAGCAGGTCAATCAGACCATCCGATCAAATCGTTTGGAAGCGATCAGCTTTTACTGCGCAGCGATCGCGTCGGTGACCTCCTGCTCGATCTGAGCAATCGCGTCATCGATGGAGATGGTGCCGTCCACGAAGTCCCAGCCAACGCGGCTGAACGCGGTGTCGAACAGGCCCCAGTGCAGGTAGTAGTAGATCGCCAGCTCGTCCACGCGCTCCGGATCGGAGAGGAACGCCTGCGGCATGGAGGCATACTCCTCAACAGCGTTCAGGGAGACATGCGCCGGAACCTGGCCGGCGTCCTTCGCCCAGGTCAGAGAATTCTCGCCCATGAAGTTGATGAACTTGGCAACGGCCAGGTCCTCTTCCTCGGTGCGCTCTTCGTCAGCAAACTGCACGAAGTTGTGGGAAGACATCCAGTTCTTGCAGGTCTCCGGGCTGTAGCAGACGGACGGATACATCTCGAAGTTGATGCCGGCATTCACAACGGCAGCCTTCATCCAGATGCCCTCGGACCAGACGAGGAGCTCGCCGCCGTAGAACATGGAGGAGTAGTCGTCGGTCTTCTTGGTGGTGTAGCCGTCCTCATACAGGGACTTCATGGTCTCCATGGCCTTCTTCATGGCGTCCTTGTCCAGGGAGATCGCCACGCCGTCATCGGTCAGCTTGTGGCCCTCGCACAGCTGCGCATAGTAGCCCAGCATCTGCGCACGCATCCAGCCCAGGTCGAAGATCTGGCCGGTGAAGCCGGCGGCACGCGCCTTGTCGCCCAGCGCGCGGATCTCGTCGAAAGTGATGTAGCCGTCGGCCACGAACTCGTTCAGATCGTACTTGTCAAACAGATCCTTGTTGATGTAGGTGATGTAGCCGTGCACGTCCAGCGGGATGCCGTAGTGCTCGCCGTCGATGTCGGTGCGCTCCCACGCAGCCTGGTTGTAGTTCTCGGCTTTCACGCCCGCCTGAGCGATCAGATCCATGTCGTAGGCATAGAGCATATCCTTGTCCACGAAGTTCGGGATGCGCTCGATGTGCACGATGGCGACATCCGGGACGCCGGTGCCGGTCTGCACGGTCAGCGGGATCTTCTGATACAGGTCGTCAGCGGTCATCGGGGTGTGGTTCACGTGAACCTCATCCTGAGAGGCGTTGAACGCATCGACCATGCCCTGCATGACCGCGCCGTCGCCGCCGGTAAAGACGGACCAGTAGTCGATTTCGGTCGCAGCCATCGCAGTCGCCGCCGTCAGCAGCATGACCAGAGACAGCACGAGAGCCAGAGTCTTTTTCATATGGGGAAACCTCCTTTTTATTTTATACCGCGTTTCTTCTTCGCAGTATAATTACAGATCAATGGGCCGGGCGTCAATCGGTGTGCCGGACGACCTCCTGCACGCTCGTTCCCTCCTTCTCCTCCTCGCCGGTATTCAGGCGGGCGAAGCGCTTCACGTCCATCTTCGGCTTGCGGTCCGGGGTGAGCACGCCGTTGATCTCCTGCATGACGTCGGTGAGCTGGGTGTAGCAGTAGCCCTGGCAGTACGGGATCTCGCGGATGGCCTCGGTCACGCCCGCAAAGCGTTTGAAGAACGCCTCCTCGTCGGTCACCTTGTCGTGGTAGCCCCACGTGGCCATGCCGCCCATCTCGCCCTGGATACCGATGTTCTGGAAGGCGATGCCGCCGTACTCGGTGACCATGAAGGCCTCCTTGCCGGTGGGCGTTTCGGTCTGGGCATACGCCGGGCGCCAGTCGCAGGCATGCGTCTCAACCTCAGCGCGGCTTGCAAAGTGCGCTGCCATCACATCCTTCTCTGCGGCGTAGTCGTGCAGCGCGCAGATGTCGGTGGTCACCTGCTCCCAGCCGTCGTTGCTGGAGCACAGGCGCGTGCCGTCGGCCGCCTTGGTCAGGTGATAGAGCATGCGGCCCGTTTCCTGCTGGCGTCTGTCGGTGTAGATGTTGCGCACGCCCCAGCTCTCGTTCAGCGGCACCCAGCAGATGATGGAGGGGTGGTTGAAGTCGCGCTCGATGAAGCCGAGCATCGTCTCGGCCAGGTTCTGCACGGTATCGTCGCTGAAATCGTACGGACTGGGCACCTCGCCCCAGACCAGCACGCCCAGCTTGTCCGCCCAGTAGTAGTAGCGCGGATCCTCGAGCTTCTGGTGCTTGCGCGCGCCGTTGTAGCCAAAGTCCAGCGTGTACTGCAGGTCGAGCTTGATCGCCTCGTCGCTCGGCGGGGTGATGTTGCTCTCCGGCCAGTAGCCCTGGTCAAGGATCAGGCGCTGATACAGCGGGTTGTTGTTCAGGTAAACCCTGCCCTCCTTCACCTCGACCTTGCGCATGCCAAAGTAGGTATCCACGGTATCCACCGCAGCGCCATCCTTGAGGACGCGAACCCTGAGGTCATACAGGTGCGGATTGCCCGGCTGCCAGATGTACACCGGGTCGAGGTCGGCCTTCGCGATCAGGTCAACCGGCACGCGGGTGATGCGGTCATCGCAGCTGACGGTGACTCTGCGCTTACGCTTGCCTTCAAAGGAAACGGTCAGCTCCAAATCCAGCGGGCAGACCGGGCGTCTGTCCAGCGCGATCTCCGCCGTGAACATGTGATTGTCGATGTCCGGGGTGACGTGGATGTACTTGATGCCGATCTCGCCAACGGCCTCCAGGTACACGGTCTGCCAGATGCCGGAGACCGGCGTGTACCAGCAGCCCATCAGGCCCTCGGCCCAGTACTGCTTGCCGCGCGGCTGCGTGCAGTCCGGCTCGTCCACCACGCGCAGACACAGGTCGTTCTCGCCGTCCCTGAGCAGCGCGGTGATGTCAAAGGCAAACGGCGTGTAGCCGCCCTTGTGCGTGCCGGCCTGCCGGCCGTTGACGTACACGGCGCACGCAAAGTCCACCGCGCCGAAGCGCAGCAGCACGCGCTTGCCCGCCATCTCGGCCGGGACGGTGAAGCTGCGGCGGTACCAGATCACCGGATGAATCGCGTCCGTCGGGCCGAGGCCGGAGGCCTTGGTCTGGTACGCAAACGGAACGGTGATCTCCAGCGGAAGCTGGTGTCCGGGATTCATCCACCCGCCAGCCAGGCCCTCATCGGCGTCATCGAACGCAAACTGCCACACGCCGTTGAGGTTGAAGAAGGTTTCGCGGACAAAGTCCGGACGCGGATGCTCCGGACGCGGAATGCTCAGCATCTTCTCGTCAGCCATGATGTCGTCCTCCCGAATAATTGGAATGAATGGCACAACTCAAATTCATTCGTTTCAATATATTTGGAACAAAAAGCGGCCTATTCGTGAAATATTTGGAGATTATCTTTTTCACACTGACCAAACCTTACAAAAATAGCCTTGCTCCGTTGACAGTTTGAGTATATCAGGCACCGTGTCTTTCTGTCAAGCCTTTTGCCATTATTCTAAAAAACCCGGAGGCGGCAGCCAAATCATTCCAAGATTTTTGCAGCTTGTGGCGTACCAGGCTTGAGGTGGTAGCCCGCGCGCACCAGGATGGCCTGCGGATAATCGCCGAAGAACTCGCCGAACAGATTGATGCCGCCCACGTTCTGCGCATCCGCCGGCACCTCAATGCGAACCCTGATGCACGGGCCCTCCCACAGGCGCAGCTCGCCGATGGTCACGCTGCTCAGCCGCACGCCATCCAGATACGTTCCCTCCCGGCTGACCCGCCAGGTTTTGAGGAGGCCGAACTGTGTGGACAACGCAGGCCACCAGCTCGGCGTCAGCTTGCCGTGCCGGCCGCCGCAGTCACACGGACAGGTCCACACCCCAAGGCGCTTACCATTGACGGAGACAACGATGTCGCTCTTCCAGGGGTCGCGGTACATCGGTGCCTCCGAGCAGGCCTCAAACGACATTTCCAGCCACTCGATTTCCATCTGATCCATGTGTGGAAAGGTGAAGTGATATTCCAGCGCGCCCTGCCTGAACCACAGCAACTGCGCACGAAAGCGTTCCGGCGAATAGAACATGGCCGGTGCATCCATCTCGCCGATAATCATCTCCGCGCTCGCCAGGCCGCAGGTGGGGATAATGCCCTCTGCGCAGCTGTATCCGCCCAGCGGAATCGACTGCACGAGGACGTTGCTTTCCTCCTCCTCCGGCGCGAGCTGAATGGCGAGCGTGTCCAGCCGGCGGCTGCACAGCTTCATCGCGCCGCGCGCACCCGGCTGGGTCTCCGTGGTGATGATGCCCGCTTCCTCCAGCGTCTTCACTGCCAGCGCGGTGGTGCTCATCGGAATATCCAGCGTATCAGAGAGTTCTCCCACGTTCATGCTCCGGCTGCCCAACGCCTCCAGAATGCGGATGCGCACCGGCGACGCCAGCGCATGCGCGATCCTGTAAAGCTGATCCGGTTTGCCGATCGAAAGATCGATATGCTTGCCCTGAAATTCGTTCACAATCATTCCTCATGCTTTCTTCATGATGATACTATACAGTTTTTTCGACACCTTGCTCGAATTTCCTCCCAGATTTCTTGTGTGTTTCGCCATTTAGTTCCGCGCAGAACACACACACCCGCTTGCCGTCGCCCGGCAATGGGTGTATAATAAAGAAAACATACTTCGCAGGAGGACTTCCCCATGAAAGACTGCAACTGCGGCTACTGCATGAAGGGCGAGCTGCTGGACGCCTTCGGCATCTATATCTGTGACCTGAGCGTCAGCCAGCTGATCCTCTTCAAGGAGCAGAGCCATCCGGGCCGCTGCATCGTGGCCTACAAGGATCACGTCAGTGAGATCGTGAACATCTCCGATGAGGAGCGCAACGCCTTCTTCGCCGACGTCAACCGTGCCGCCAAGGCCATCCACGCCGCCTTCGCCCCCAAGAAGGTGAACTACGGCGCCTATGGTGATACCGGCTGCCACCTGCACTTCCACCTCGTGCCCAAGTACGAGGGCGAGTTTGAGTACGGCGGCGTCTTCGCCATGAACCCGGGCAAGACCTACCTGACCGACGAGCAGTACGCCGAGATGATCGAAAAAATCAAGGCTAATCTGTAAGCAGCACAAAAGCCTGCATCGCTCGATGCAGGCTTTTGATATATTTCATACCGATTTCATTCCGAACCGCTTCGCGCTTGCAGCTCGTTTGGTTAAAAGAAGGATCAGGCGTCAAAGCCCGGCAGGCCCTCGATCGCATACGCGCGCACCGGGCAGGAATCCGCGCCCACGATGGGCAGCGGCGCATAGGCCATGAAGAAGGTATCCTTCGTGAGGTACTCGAGGTTCTTGATCACCTCAAGGAAGACGATGTTCTTCGCCATCAGGATGTCGTGGAACGGCTTCACGTTCGCCTCGCAGTCCTCGATGGACACGCCGTCGCCGAAGCCGACGCACTTGACGTTCTTCTCCGCGAACCAGTTCGCGCTGTCCTCGCCGATGACCAGGCGATGGTCGTCCGGGGTGTTGCTCAGCGGAGAGAACGGCGGGATCTTGTGCGGGCTGTCGAGGATGACAATGTCGCCCTCCTTCACGCGGTCGCCCAGCGCCTTCTCCAGGTCCGCGCCGGTGATCTGGTGATTCTCCGGCAGGTCGAGCGTCACATAGATCGCGCGGCCCATGAACGTGGTCAGCGGCAGATCGCCGACGGACGCGCCGTCCTCAAAGTGATGATACGGGCACTCGCAGTGGGTGCCGAGGTGGCTGGTCAGGTCGAGCGCGGTGTGGAAGTCCGGGATCGGCCCGCCGGTGTTGTAGCGGATCAGGTGGCAGCGGCGGCTCTCCGTCGCGGGGTCGAGCGTCTTGCTCAGGTCGATCAGGCGCAGGCCGTAGAAATCATACACGGGTCCCATACGTATACCTCCAAAAAACTATTGTAGACCATGATTGATTGATCGCACGGCAGGATGAGGCTTGTCCTCTCCCACCGGTACGTTACAAAGCAGCTTTGGCTTCCATCGCATGCACAAGCGCAACCATCGCCTCGTGCGTCGGGGCGGGCACCCCGTTTCGCCGGCTGGCGCGCACGACGCTGCCGGAGATGGTATCCACCTCGGTTCTGCGCCCCGCGCGCAGGTCGGCATAGATGCTCGTCAGACCTTCCGGGCTCTTCTCGCATACGGCGCGCACCTGAGCGATCTTCTCCTCCGCGTCAAAGACGAGGCCCTCGCCCGCAGCCACCGCCACAGCCTCGCACACCAGGGTCCGGCACAGCGCCCAGGCGTGCGCGTCTTTGGCGATGAAGCCCAGCGGCACCTGCAGAATCCCCGTCAGCACGCTGGCGGAGACGTTGGTGAACAGCTTGTCCCAGATCAGCCGCTGCACCTGATCGTCGCACACCGTCACAAGGCCGCTCTCCGTGAACGCCTGCGCGATGGGCGCAAGGCGCTGCGAATCACCGTCCAGGCAGCCGATGCAGGTCTTTCCGCTGCCGCCGTGGCGGATCTCGCCGAAGCCGAGCACGGCGCTGTTGTGCTGCGTCGTGCCGATGACCACATGCCGGCGGTCAACGAACTTGAGCAGCGTATCCTCATGGCCGCTGCCGTTCTGCAGCGTCATCAGCATGGTGTCCGGCCCAATCAGGCTGCGGTTGTTTGCAAGCGCACTGTCGGAGAACATCGCTTTCACAAACAGGATGACCACGTCCGCAGGCGCCATGCCCTGCGTATGCAGGACAGCCTTCGGATGGCACAGCGTCACGCTGCCGTCCGCCTCATGGATCGTCAGCCCCTTGGCATGGATCGTGTCCACCTGCGCCTTATTCACATCCACCAGCAGCACGTCGTGCTTTCTGCTCAGATAACCGCCGAACAGCGCGCCCATCGCGCCCGCGCCGATCACCGCAATCCGCATCGCCGATCCTCCCCTTTTTGCACTCGCATTGCAATCGATTGCATCCATAAGATATCATATATCCCGGTGGAATTCAAGCCATTTCGGAGAAATTCTCCGCAGAAATTGCAATCGATTTCACTCTGATCGGATCAGGTGGATTCTCTCTCCACCAGGCTGGTGAACAGCATGGTCTTCCTGTTCGTGCTGCGTCCCTCCAGGCAGTCCACCAGCTTATGCGCAATCGCTGCGCCGGATTCAAACACCATCGTGTTGAGGCTCGTCAGCCGGGGCGTGCAGATGTCGCAGTAGACCGAGTTGTCCGTGCCGATCACCGCCACATCCTGCGGCACACGCCTGCCGCTGTCCGCGATGGCGCGCATCGCGCCGCATGCGATGATGTCCAGGCTGCAGATCAGGCCGTCAACGTCGGGATGCTCAGCCAGCAGCGCCCTGGCCGCCGCATAGCCGCCCTCCACGCTGCCCTCCACACCGGCAATCACCAGCGCAGGCATACCCGCCTTTGCCGCGCCCTCCTCATAGCCCTGCCGCTTGAGCTGGCTGCTGGGCGTCGGCTGGTCCACCAGGAAAGCAACCCTTTTCCTGCCCCGCCCCGCCAGATAGGCCACACAGTCCGCCGTGCCCGCGCGGTCGTCCGAGAGGACGCTGTACACGTTGGGCAGGTCGATTTCACCGTTGAGCATGAAGACCGGCACCTCCGGCAGGCTGCATGCGATGGCGGCGCGCACAGCCTCCGTCTGGAAGATGGAACCCATGAGCACCGCCGCCTCCACCTTGCGCGTTTCCAGCATGCGGATGCCTGCCGCGCGCTCCTCGTCGCTGTTGCCGGTGTTGAGCACCAGCGCGCAGTAGCCCAGCCTGGCCAGCTCCTGCGCGATATAGTACGCGCCCTCGATGTGGTGCTGATTGCGGATGTCCGCCACCAGCACGCCCACCAGACGGCTGGACTGCGTCACCAGCCCGCGCGCCGCCTCGTTGGGCACATACCGGTGCTCCGCCAGCAGCGCGCGAATCCGTTCTCGCGTCTCCCTGTTCACGCCGGGCTTGTCGTTGATGACGCGGGATACCGTGCTCGCGGATACGCCCGCCTCCTTGGCAATATCGTAAATGGTCACGCCGCCATGCTCCTTTGCTTTCCGTATACCCTACTTATACCGTTTCAGCCGCCGCTTGTCAATCCTTCGTCCTATCAAAAAGGGACGACACCCCTCTGTGCCGTCCCCATATCTTCCGCTTACGCGTCCTTGTCCTCGTACCCGATGATCATGCCGCCCTGCTCCGCGTAGAAGCTGCACAGGCCGGTGGTCTGCTCGCAGGTGATCTCCGCGTCCGGATAGTCCCTGCGGATGATCGCCTCCAGCTGATCGGTCACGCTCTCGTTGAGGCAGTTGCTCATGCGCACCTTGCCGCCCTCGTAGCCGCGCCGCTTCATGTCGGCATAGGTCGTCTCCGCCGCGCGCTTTTCGCCGCGGCACTTGTGCTCCTGCTGCAAGGTGCCCTCGTCGCTTCCCTTGCCGACGACCCAAATGCCCAGCACGCCCGCGAGCTTCGCCACCGCGACGCTCACGCGGCCGTTGCGCGCCAGGTTGTTGAGCGACTGAAGCGCAAAGATGGTGTGCGTATGCTTCATGTACGCGCGCGTGTCCGCCTCGATCTCCTCAAAGGACTTGCCGGCAAGGATGCCCTCGCGCACCTTCTCGCAGATCAGCCGCAGCTCCGGCCCGGCGGTCAGGGAATCCAGCACACAGACCTTCCGGCCCGGATGCTCCGCCATGTACTCCTCCGCCGCCTGCCTGGCCGCGTTGTAGCTTCCGGAGAGGCCGCTGGTGATGGTGACGGCAAAGACGTTCTCGGCATCGCCGAAGGCGCTCAGCCAGTCATGCACATTCGGGCAGGAGGAGCCGGACGTGCCCTTGTATGCCTTGAGGTCGGCGACCATCTGCGCCACGTCAAGCCGCTCGTCATCGACGTATTCCTTTTCCTTGGTGATGATCTTCAGCGGCACATTGGCGAAGTCAACGCCGTCAAAGGCGCGCATGTTCGCAGACGAATCGGCAGCAATCCTGTACTTCATGGCGTATCCTCAAATCGCGTAGTATGAGCAAGGCTTTGCTCACCTGCCTTTATTCTACCCCAATCCTCCATACCACGTCAAGCGTTTTTGCAAAACTTGTCATCCGGTTCAATTGACTTTTCCGCTTCACCGTTGTATAATGGCAAAGAACGGAGGGATGACATGGATCAAATCCTTAAGGACCAAATCAACGCGTCCATTCATGCGCTTCATCTGCCTGCCTATCAGGAGATCCCGGACGTGGGGCTCTACCTCGAGCAGACGGCCAAGTATATTTCCGACGCGCTCGCGCCGATTCAGGATGCGCCTGTCACCGGCTCGATGATCAGCAACTACGTCAAGAAGGGGCTGATTCCCAAGCCCGTGCGCAAGCAGTACAACCGCGAGCAGATTGCGCAGCTGATCTTCATCTCCGCGGCGAAGTCGGTCGTCTCCATGGATGATCTGGGTCTGATGCTCTCCATCCAGCGCAAGACGTATTCCTGCCAGAGGGCCTACGATTATTTCCGGGACGAGCTGTACCAGATGCTCTCCTACGTCTTCTCCCGCAAGGGCGAGATGGATGTGCCGGAGGAGCAGGCAGCGGAAGAAAAGGTGATGCTGCGAAACGCGGTCGTCACCGTCGCGCACAAGATTTATCTGGACAAGCTGTTCGCCGTGCTGCGCGCGGAGGATCAGCATCAAACCGAAGGAAAGCAATGAGCGATGGCTGACGCCACCGCTTTTTTCTTGGCGCTCATGCAGGCATTCCGCTTTACAAGCAATATGCCCTGCGCACACGGCAGAAGTCAGCCGCATGCGCAGGGCATTTATTATGAAATCTTTTGCAAAGCAGCTCTCTCAGGCGCAGAGCCTCATGATGTGCGAAACGCTGTCGGGAATGCCGATAGCAGCCTGCCGGTTAGAGGAAGTAGCGCACGCCGGATGCAAAGATCTTCTGATCCTTGTTGCCCGGGATGTTGCTGGCGACATACGCGCCGGTGCGCTCGCTGTGGCCCATCTTGCCCAGCACGCGGCCGTCAGGAGAGCAGATGCCCTCGATGGCCCAGTAGGAGCCGTTCGGGTTGAGCGGCATGTCCGCCGCCGGGATGCCAAACTCGTCGCAGTACTGCGTGACGATCTGGCCGTTGTCCATCAGGCGGCGGAGCTGGCCCTCGCGGCAGACGAAGCGGCCCTCACCGTGGGAGATGGCCACCTCGTGGATATCGCCGACGTTCACGCCCGCCATCCACGGGGACTTGACGGAGGAGACGACCGTACGCACATGCGTGGCGGCATGGCGGCCGATGGTGTTGTAGGTCAGCGTCGGGTCGCTCTCATCCAGCGTGCGGATCTCGCCGTAGGGCACCAGGCCCAGCTTGATGAGCGCCTGGAAGCCGTTGCAGATGCCCAGCATCAGGCCGT
>CAMFCQ010000066.1 GCA_945948915.1 uncultured Clostridia bacterium
GTCGGGCCGGTTGCGCCCGTCGCGCCGGTTGCGCCCGTCAGGCCGACGAGACCCTGCGCGCCCTGCGGGCCCTGCGGGCCGGTTGCGCCGGTGGGGCCGGTGGGTCCGGTCGGGCCCTGTGCGCCCTGCGCGCCCTGGGAACCCTGCGGGCCTGTGGGGCCTGTGGGGCCGGTCGCGCCGACGGGGCCCTGCGGACCCGAGGGGCCTACCGCGCCCTGCGGGCCGGTTGCGCCGGTGGGACCAGTCGGGCCGGTCGGGCCGACGGCGCACGCGCAGCAGCCATTGCAGCCGCAGCGGCTGCGTGACAATTCGTTATCGTCGCAGTCACAGAAGCGCTGGCTGCGCGGATCATGATTGGCAACATAATACGGCAAGAGCGACACCTCTTTCTTCCATCACATTGGAAAGTCAGGGAACTTGTTTCCGGTTCCCTGGCATACTCTATGCAGAAGGAGCAGGGCGTGTGAAAGGCAGGAGGGGTGGATATGGAGCTGTCGCTTTGCATGATCGTCAGGGATGAGGAGGAACGGCTGGGCAGGTGCCTTGACAGCGTGGAGGACGTTGTGGACGAAATCGTGATCCTCGACACGGGCTCGACGGACGGAACCAAGGCGGTTGCACGCCGGTACACGGACAGGATCTACGACTATGTCTGGCAGGACGACTTTGCGGACGCACGCAACACGTCGTTTTCCTACGCGACCAAGCCGTTCATCCTGTGGCTCGACGCGGACGACGTGCTCGATCCCGGGGAGGCGGAGAAGCTCTTCGCGCTCAAGGAGCGGCTGGACGGGAATGTGGACGCCGTGATGCTGCCGTATGCCTACGCCTTCGGGCCGGACGGCAGGCCGTCGCTGGTGTTTGAGCGGGAGCGCATCGTGCGGCGCGCGGCGGGCTTTACGTTTGAAGGCGTGGTGCACGAAGCAATGGCCGTGGGCGGAAACGTGCTGCACGAGGATATCGTCGTGCGCCACACGGGACAGCACGGGGAGCGCAGCAACCGGCGGAACTTGGGGATTTATCAGGCGTGGCTGGCACGCGGGCGCGCGCTGTCCCCGCGGGACTGGTACTACTATGCGCGGGAGCTGAAAAACGCGGGAGAGACAGAAGACGCGGAGGCGGCGTTTGCCCGGTTTCTGGCTATGGACGGCTGGTCGGTCAACCGGCTGGACGCGCTCATCCTGCGGGGCGAGTGCCTGGCGCAGCTGGGGCGCAGGCAGGAGGCAAAGCGATCGTTTTTCGCGGCGATGGAGCACGGCGAACCGCGGGCGGAAGCGCTGTGCGCGCTGGGGGCATGCTTTCTGGCGGAAGAGGATCTGCACGCGGCGGCGCACTGGTACCGCGCCGCGCTGCTGTGCGAGATGCCCGAGACATCCTGCGCGTTCACGTTCCCGGAGGCATACGGCTACATCCCGCTGATGCAGCTGTGCGTGATCCTCTCGCGCCTGGGCGATGACGCGGAGGCCTCCAGGATGAACGAGCGGGCGCTGCTGCTGCGCCCGAACGATCCGGCGGCGCTGTCCAACCGAGCCTTCTTCACTGCGCGTCTGGCGGCAGAAAAAGGCTGATACGGACTGGAAAAGTCAGGATGGGAGGCGCTTGTGACGAAAAGATGGGCGGCAGGGCTTTTCATGGCTCTGATTTTTATGTATAATCAGTATGGAGCTTTGGCGCAGGATGAGACCACCGCCAGAGCGGCCTGCATCCTGGAGATGCAGACGGGCCGTGTGCTCTTTGCAAGCGACATGCACGCGCGGCTGCCGATGGCCTCCACGACCAAGGTGATGACCGCGCTGCTGGCCATCGAGCGGGGAAACCTCGCGGACGAGGTGGTCTGCTCGCAAAACGCGTTTGGCGTGTCCGGCACGTCGATCTACCTGCAGGAGGGCGAGCGCCTGACGCTTGAGCAGATGCTGCTGGGGCTGATGCTCTCCAGCGGAAACGATGCGGCGGTGGCGATTGCGGAGCACATCGGCGGCTCGGTCGAGGGCTTTGCGGAGCTGATGAACGCGCGCGCGCGGGAGATCGGCGCGGTGAACACCCGCTTTGCCAACCCGCACGGCCTGCCGGACGAGCAGCACTACACGACCGCCTACGACCTGGCGCTCATTGCGCGCGAGGCGATGGGCAACAAAACCTTCCGCCGGATTGTATCGACGCGGCGCGCGAGCATTCCCTGGGCAGGGCGCACCTACGACCGGCAGCTGACCAACAAGAACCGCCTGCTGACCACCTACGCGGGTGCGACGGGCGTGAAGACCGGCTTTACCAGCAAGGCGGGCCGGTGCCTCGTGTTCGGCGCGAAGCGGGAGGGCATGGAGCTCATCGGCGTGGTGCTGGGGTGCAGCGACTGGTTTGATGAGGCAGAGCGGCTGCTTGACGCCTGCTTTGAGCGGTACGCGATGACGCGCGTGCTGGGGCCGACGCTCTCCGCCGGCCGCATCGCCGTGACGGATGGCGAGCGCGGCTTCTGCGGTATGTGCGTGATGGAGGATTTGAGCGTGCCGCTGGAGAGCGGCGAGGCCGCGCAGGCGGTGCTCGACGTGCCGGAAAGCGTGCGCGCGCCGGTGTATCCGGGCATGCACCTGGGCACGGCGAAGCTGGTGGTGGACGGCAGGGTCTACGGCACGGGCGAGGTCGTCGCCGGCGAGCGCGTGGACGCGGACGGCATTCGCCTGGACGTGCGCCGGATTGCGGCGCATTGGATGCTGTAAATGTGATCAAGGAGAATGAGGATGAGACTTCAGAAATACATGGCCATGTGCGGCGTTGCCGCGAGAAGAAAGTGCGAGGAGATCATCGCCGCCGGCCGCGTGACGGTCAACGGACAGACCGTCACCGAGATGGGCACGCAGGTGGAGGAAAACGACGAGGTGTGTGTGGACGGCGTGAGGATCACGCCCGAGGAGGAGAAGCACTACGTCCTGTACCACAAGCCCGCGGGCGAGGTGACCACCGTCAGCGACGAAAAGGGGCGGGAGACGGTCATGGACCGCTTCCGCGATTTCCCGGTGCGGCTGTACCCGGTGGGCCGGCTGGACTACGACAGCGAGGGACTGCTGCTGCTCACCAACGACGGCGAGCTGGCCCAGCGCCTGACGCACCCGAGCTGCGAGGTGGATAAGGTGTACCTCGCGCGCGTGACGGGCAATCCCTCGAACGAGGCGATTGACCGCCTGCGCCGGGGCGTATACATGGAGGGCGACCAGCGGCGCACCTATCCGGCGCAGGTGCGCGTCGTGCGCGACGAGAGCCTGTTTTCGGACATTCTGGTGACGATTCACGAGGGCCGCAACCGCCAGGTGCGCCGGATGTTTGACGCGGTGGGCCACAAGGTGCTGCTGCTGCGGCGCGTGCGCTTTGGCCCGCTGGAGCTGGGCGATCTGCGCCGCGGGGAGTGGCGCGAGCTGAGCGCGGAGGAAGCGGCGCAGCTGCACAGGCTGTAACGGGGCGTTTGCCCATGGACGAGCTGAAGAGGTGACAGGATGAAGAGCGATCTGACCTGCCCGGTGGAGATCACGAAGGTGACCGTGCGTCGGGAACAAACAGAGGGTACAAAAGAGCATGAGCAGATTGTCTGTCTCATCGAGTTTTTCAATCTGTCTCAAAAGGTGATTGACAGCCTGCAGATGAACATCATCTGCTTTGACAAGGATGGCGTGCGCCTGGGCGGACGGCTGGTTCGCGCGGCGGCGACGGGCGAGGCGCGCGCGCATTTTTCCGGCACGTTCATGCCCGATCGGGTGGACGGCGCGGTGCGCGTGGACGCCTCGGTGGAGAAGGTCTGGTTCAAGGACGGCGTGATCTGGCGGCGCGAGGAGCGCAACGTGCGCGAGTACACGCCCAACAACCTGCCGGAGGGCCGGGAGCTGGACCGCCTGCGCGCGGTCGCCGGGCCGGACGCGGCGGGCTACGCGCGCGAGGACGACATCGTGTGGATGTGCGTCTGCGGCCGGGCCAACCGCACCAGCGACGACGCCTGCGTCCGCTGCGAGCGCAAGCGCGAGCAGGTGCTGGCGGACTACTCCTTTGCAGCGATTGACTCGACTGTGGGCAAAAAGGAGCGCGAGCGCCAGGAGAAGACGCAGGACACGCTGCGCCGCTCCAGCGAGGAGACGGTGAAGGAGCAAAGCGCCCTTCGCAAGAAGAGCAGGAAGCGCCGCCGCGCGATGAAGACGGCGGTCGTGCTGCTGGCCATCGCGGCGCTGCTGCTGGCGCTGGCGCGCTGGGGCGTGCCCTACGGCGCTAGCCTGTACGCGCAGCGGCTGATGGACGGGGGCCAGCTGATGAAGGCAAAGTCGGTCTTTGCGTTCATCGACGCGTACTGGCCGGACGAATTCGGCGCAGGGCAGCGGGCGGACGAGGCCGAGGACCGGATGATCGAGCGGTTCATCGGCGCGAATACGGAGGCGGCGCTTGACGAGGCGATGACGCGCGCGAAGGCGCATGACTCTGAAAACGCGCCGGCGCTGTATGAGGAGGCGCTGCTTGCGCGCGCGCAGCTGGCCGTGGACGAAAACGATACGGACAAGGCCGAGGCGCTGCTCTTAAGCCTGCCTGAAAGCGAGGCGGCGCAGGAGATGCTCAAGGCGCTGATCTACGACATCGCCTCGGCGGCGAGGGATCGCGTGGACTATGCGGCGGCCATCGCGCGGTTTGAATCGCTGGGCGATTACAGCGACGCGCAGGAGCAGGCGAGAGAATGCACCAGCGACTACGGCCGTCAGCTGATGCGCGAGGGGAAATACGAGCTGGCGCAGGAGCAGCTGCTCAAGGTGGCCGACCGCAGCGATGTGATCGCGCTGATCCGCACCTGCCGCTACGCCATCGCCTGCGACGCGCAGGAAAAGGGCGACTACATCACCGCGGCGGAGCTGTTTGAGACGCTGGGCGTGTATGAGGAGGCCGAGACGCGCGCCAGGCTGTGCCGCTACACGGCGGGCATGGCTGCGCTGGGCGCCGGCGAGCTGGACGCGGCAGCGGAGCAGCTGCGGCTTGCCGGCGATTACGAGGACGCACAGCAGCGCTTTGCCGACGCGGCGACGACGCTGGGCTATGCGGCGCTTGAGCGGGAGGACTATGAGACGGCCATTGCGTGGCTGGAGCAGCTCCCGCGCGAGGGCGAGGTGGGCGACGCGCTGAACCGGGCGGGCTACGCCTACGCCGGGCAGCTGGAGAGCGCAGGACGGCTGGAGGCCGCCGCGCTGGAATACGCGTCCTTGGGCAATTATGAGGACAGCGCCGAGCGGGCAAAGGCCATCGAGTACGAGCTGGCGCAGCAGGAGATGGCGGCCTCGCCGGAGGCGGCGATGGAGCGCTTTGAGGCGCTGGGCGATTACAGGGACGCGCCCATGAAGGTCAAGGCATGCCGCTATCAGACCGCGCTGAGCCTGTATGAGGAGGGCGCGTACGAGGAGGCGCTCGCGGGATTTGCGCTCGCAGGCGATTACGAGGACGCACAGGCCCAGATTCGCCGCTGCCGCTATGCCATGGCCGCGGAGAAGATGGAGGCGCAGGAATATGAAGAGGCGGCTGCGCTGTTTGAGGCGTGCGGCGCGTACCTGGACGCGGAGGACTGCGTGATGCGCGCGCGCTATGCGCAGGCGGCGGCGTATGAGGCCGACGGCGATTTCGAGGCGGCGGCCAGTGCCTATGCGGCGTTGGGCAGCTACGAGGACGCCAAGCTCAGCGTGACGCGCTGCGAGGACGCCTGGCTCAAGGAGGCGTATTCGGGCGCGCGCATGGACATGGAGCTGGGGGACTACGCAAGCGTGATTGAGACGCTTGCGCCGTACTGGCAAAGCGAGCTGCCCGAGCGCTATGCAGAGATGGAAGACATGTATGTAAGCGCGTGCATGCAGCGCGCGCAGGCGCTCATCGAGATGGGCAGGCCGCTGGATGCGCTGCCGCTGCTGGAGCAGATCAAAGACCTGAGCAAGACCGCGGCAAACCGGCTGGACGCGTACGTCTACCGCATCATCGGCCGCTGGAAGGACGCGCGCGGCGTGGAGTACATCTTCCGCCGCGACGGCACCTGCAGCGTCGCCGGACGGGAGGGCCACTTCGGCGGCAGCGGCTACGACATCACGATGGGCAGCGAGCCGTATCCGACGAAGAGCGCGTACAGCGTGGTCAACCTGAGAAACAAGACGCTGACGCTCAAGAATCTGGAGACAAAATCCACCGTGCGCCTGAGCTATGTCGGCGAGGCGGAGGAGGGCGAGCAGACGGGCGAAGGCGTGAGCGAGGAAGAATAACCCGGCTATGAAGAAAAAAGACATTATCATCATCGCGCTTGCGCTGCTGGCGGCGCTCGCACTGTACCTCGTGTCCCAGGTTTCGCTGGGCGCGCAGTCGTCGGTCGTCGTGGTGACGGTTGACGGCGAAGAGGTGCTGCGCAGGCCGCTGGCCATGGAGGATCGCTACGAGATCGCGCAGGATGACGGCAGCCTGAACATCATCCGCGTCCAGGGCGGCGCGGTATGGATGGAGGAGGCCAACTGCCGCGACGGCCTCTGCATCCGTCAGGGCAGGATGAAGAACGGCGCAAAGACCATCGTCTGCCTGCCGCACAAGGTGGTCGTGCAGCTCGAGGGTGAAGCGCCGGTGGGCGACAATAGCGACCTGGACGTGATTATTCAGTAAAGCCCCGAAAGGAATACCCATGAATCCAATCAAAAGATGGCTGGACGACGCGCGCGCGAAGCCCAGCCTCAGGTACGTGGAAACCTGCGACGGTCTGCGCACGCTGGCGGTGTTGATCGTCGCGTGGTTTCATATCTGGCAGCAGAGCTGGCTGTTCCCGGGGCTGACGGTCTTCGGCCGGGACATCAGCCTGGATCCGCTCGTGCGCTCGGGCTACATGTGGGTCGATATGATGATCCTCATCAGCGGCTTCTGCCTGTATCTGCCGTGGGCGCGCAGGCGCTATGAGGGCGGCAGGCCGCCCCGGACGCTCGATTTTTACGCGCGGAGGCTGGCCCGTATTCACCCCTCGTATCTGCTGACGATCGCCGTCATGTTTGCCGTGGCGGCTGTGACGCATGCCTATCACAGCAGCGCGCACATGGTGCGCGACCTCGCGTCGCATCTGACCTACACGCACATGTTCTTTTACGACGCATATTATTCGTCCAACCTGGGCGGCGCGCTGTGGACGCTGGCGGTTGAGATGCAGTTTTACCTGATCTTCCCGCTGCTGGCGCGCGCGTTTGACAGGCTGCCGGCGACGACGTTTGCTGCGATGGTCGCCGTTTCTCTGGCCTTCCGCGGCTGGGTCGGCGCGAATTTCAAGGATGTGTCCATGTTCTTCAACCAGCTGCCGGCGTATCTGGATACGTTCGCGCTGGGCATGATGGCGGCAAGCATCCACGCCTGTCTGGCGCAGAAGAAGCATGGCGCGCTTTCGCGCATGCTGTGCTCAGCGCTGACCATCGGCATCCTGCCGCTGCTGTGGCAGGTTGTGCGCGCGCAGGCGTCCTGCCCGAATGTCGGGGCCATCCGCCTGGGCCAGATGAACAACCGTCTGGCGATGGGCCTGCTGGGCGCGTGCTTCCTCGTGTTCAGTGCGAACGCGGGGCTGGTGCTGCGCCGGATTCTCGGCAATCCGATCACAAAGTTTTTTTCCGGCATCTCGCTGCAGTTTTACATCTGGCATCAGACGATCGCCGTCTGGCTGATCACCTACAAGGTGATCCCCAGCGCCTACGAAAACCCCAACTGGGAGGGCGACCCCGTCTGGCAGATGCGCTATACGATCGCGTGCTTTGGCCTGTCGCTGCTCGTCGCGGCGGTGATCACCTACGGCTTTGAGCGCCCGGTCGCCAGAAAACTGCTGCGCGCCTATGACGCCCGGAAAAAGCAGAAAGGAATCTGACATGCTCCATATTGGCTGCCATCTCTCCTGCGCAAACGGCTATCTGGCCATGGGCAGGCAGGCGCTTGAAATCGGCGCAGACACATTTCAGTTCTTTACGCGCAACCCGCGCGGCGGCTCGGTCAAGCCCTTTGACCGGGCGGACGCGGATGCGCTGAACGACTTCATGAAGGCGCATCATTTCGCGCCCATTCTGGCGCATGCGCCGTATACGCTCAACGCAGCCGCGTCGGATCCGAAGGTGCGCGATTTCGCGCTGCGCACGATGCGCGAGGACCTTGAGCGGCTGGCTTTCATTCCCGGCGCGATGCTCAATTTCCATCCGGGCAGCCACGTGAAGCAGGGCGCGGAGACGGGCATCCGGCTCATCAGCGAGATGCTCGACGAGGTCTACACCCCTGATCTGCCCACGACGGTGCTGCTGGAGACCATGGCGGGCAAGGGCAGCGAGGTGGGCCGCAGCTTCGAGGAGCTGCGCGCGATCATGGACGCGAGCCGTGCGGGCGACCGTCTGGGCGTCTGCCTGGACACCTGCCACGTGCACGACGGCGGATACGACATCGTGGAGCATTTAGACGACGTGCTGGAGGAATTTGACAGGGTGATCGGCCTTGCGCGCCTGAAGGCGATCCACCTCAACGACAGCAAGAACCCGATGGGCAGCCATAAGGACAGGCACGAGAAGATCGGGCAGGGAACCATCGGGCTTCCTGCGATGGAGCGCATCATCAACCATGAGGCACTGCGCGGCATGCCGTTTTACCTGGAGACGCCCAACGAGCTGGACGGCTACGCAGCGGAGATCAGGCTGCTGCGCGGGGCGTACCGCGGCGATGAAGGAGAAGAAGGGCATGAGTGAGATCAAAACCGTCGGCCTGATCGGCCTGGGCGCGGTCGGCGCGCTGTATGCCGAGCGGATGCTCTCTTCCGGCGCGCAGCTGCGCGTGATCGTCGATGAGGCGCGCAGGCAGCGCTATGAAGAAGCGGGCGTGCTCGTCAACGGCACGCGGGTCGATTTCCCGTACGCGACGCCGAAGGACGCCGCGCCGGTCGATCTATTGATGATCGTGACCAAGGAGAACGGCCTGCGCGCTGCGATGGAGACGGCTGCGGGCTTTGTCGGCCCTGATACGCTGATCCTCTCGCTGCTCAACGGCGTGACCAGTGAGGGCATTGTCGCGGAGCGCTTCGGCGGGGACAACGTGCTTTACAGCGTGGCGCAGGGCATGGACGCGGTGAAGGAGGGAAATCGCCTGACCTACGAGCATCCGGGCTTGATTGTGCTGGGCGAGAAGGTGCCGGGACCCGTATCCGCGCGCGTTCAGCGCGTCGCGGCATTCCTGACCGCGCACGGCGTGCAGGTGAATCCGGTGGAGGACATGGTGCGCCGCCAGTGGGGCAAGCTGATGCTCAACGTGGGCATCAATCAGGCGTGCATGGTGTTTGAATGCGATTACGGCGGCGTGCAGCAGCCGGGCAGGCCGCGCGAGGTGATGCTCGGAGCGATGCGCGAGGCGCAGAAGCTGGCGTATCTGGAGGGTTATCCCATCAGCGATGAGGAGTTTGACGGCTGGGTGGCGCTGGCGGACAGCCTCGCGCCCGGCGGCAAGCCGAGCATGCGCCAGGACGGCGAGGCCCACAGGAAGAGCGAGGTGGAGCTCTTCGCGGGCACGATGGTGCGCCTTGGCCGCAGGCACGGCGTGGAGGTGCCCGTCAACGCCTGGCTGTATGAGAAAGTGAAGGAAATGGAAGCGGCGTATTGAGGACTGCGTGGAAAGACCGGGAGAAATCCCGGTCTTTTGCATATCAATTCACCCAGAATTGTTAAATATGCAGACAGCCCTGAGCGCGCCTGTTGGCCGGAAGACACACAAAATGTTGACAGAATGACTCGGGTGATTTTTGATTTTGCATGATATTCCTGCATGAACTTCATTTTATTCGGGATAAACGCTGAAAGACAGAGAATAATCAGAAAAAGTGAAAAATGGTCACGGAGATCATGAATTTTCCTTGACAATTCGCTGCATGGGCCGTATAATGGTTGCATTCGCCGGACAGGAAGATGCCGGCAGATCAAAAGGGGGACTTTGTTTATGAAAAAGTTTATCGCGGCTGTTCTTGCCATGACCCTGTGCCTGTGCACCTGCGGCGCGCTGGCCGAGCATTTCGTCATCGCGACGGATACCGTGTTCAAGCCCTTTGAGTACACCGACGCGTCGGGCAATTTCGTGGGTATCGACGTCGATATCCTGGCGGCCATCGCGGAGGATCAGGGCTTCACCTACGACCTCAACAGCCTCGGCTGGGACGCGGCCATCGCGGCCTGCCAGGCCGGTCAGGCTGACGGCATGATCGCCGGCGCTTCTATCACCGACGCGCGCAAGGAGAGCGGCTGGATCTTCTCCGACGGCTACTTCAATGCGACCCAGTGCATGACCGTCGCGGCGGGCGCGAAGATCGCTTCCTTCGCGGATCTGGCGGGCAAGCCTGTCGCCGTCAAGACCGGCACCCAGGGCGCGACATACGCGGAGAGCCTGAAGGATGAGTACGGCTTTACCATCACCTACTTCGAGGATTCCCCGACGATGTATCAGGCGGTCATCGGCGGCCAGTGCGCGGCCTGCTTTGAGGATACCCCGATCATGGCGGCGACCATCAAGGAAAACGGTGTGCCGCTGCAGATCGTTGAGGGCTCCGAGAACGAGGGTTCCCCGTACGGCTTCGCCGTCTTCAATGCCGACAAGCAGGCGCTGGTCGATATGTTCAACGCTGGTCTGGCCAACATCAAGGCCAGCGGCAAGTACGACGAGATCCTGGCCAAGTATCTCAACTGATGCTTCATTCAAAAGCCTGAGGGGGCACGCGCGTGCCCCCTTCTTTTTCAACGTATAGGAATTGCGCAAAAATCGTGCAGCGCGCGCCGAACGGCTTCATTCTGTAAAGCGGTTCGGAAATGGGGCGGGCACGGCCCGCTTTTTTGGTATCCGAGCAAAACATATAAAGACGTGCCGGCGGCTTCGATGAAAGAACAGGCACGGTCCGCGAAAGGGGAATCGTCTCGTGCTGAGAATCCTGAACACCTATGGCAATCTGCTGCTGGCCGCGATGGGCCAGACGCTGCTGCTGGCGCTGTGCGGTCTGTTCTTTGCCTGCATCATCGGCCTGATCGTCGGCCTGATGAGCGTCGTCAAGAACAAGCCGTGCAACATTCTGGCGAGGCTGTTCGTCGATCTGATCCGCGGCGTCCCGATGATCGTTCTGGCGTACTTCATCTACTTCGGCATGCCGTATCTGCTCAACAACATCATGGGCATCGGCGGCGTGACGCTCACGGCCCTGCAGGCGGGCACCATCTGTCTGGCGCTGAACTGCGGCGCATACATGGCGGAGATCATCCGCGCGGGCATCGAGTCGGTTGACCGAGGGCAGATGGAGGCGGCCAGAAGCCTGGGCATGCCATACTGGCGCGCGATGCAGCGCGTCGTGCTGCCGCAGGCGATCCGCACGATGATCCCCAGCATCATCAACCAGTTCATCATCACGCTCAAGGATACGTCCATCCTGTCCGTTATCGGCTTTCCGGAGCTGGTGAACACGGCCAAGAACGTCGTGGCGAACACGTTCATGTCCTTCCAGACGTGGGCGATCGTCGCGGTGATGTACCTGGTTGTGATTACGCTGCTGTCCCGCGTTGCCCGGAGCATGGAGAGGAGGCTCAAGAGTGGCCATTAACAAGCAGAACGTGAAGATTCACGTCGAGCATCTCAAGAAGAACTTCGGCAAGCTTGAGGTCCTCAAGGACATTTCCACCGACATCTATGAGGGCGAGGTCGTGGTCATCATCGGTCCGTCCGGCAGCGGCAAGTCCACCTTCCTGCGCTGCATGAACCGTCTGGAGGAGATCACCGGCGGCACGGTGATCGTGGACGGCTGTGACATCACGGACAAAAAGACGGACATCAACAAGGTCCGCGAAAATGTGGGCATGGTGTTCCAGCACTTTAACCTCTTCGGCAACATGAACGTGCTGCGCAACCTGACGCTTGCGCCGGTTGATCTGAAAAAAGCGGACAAGCAGACCGCGCAGGCGCGCGCGATGAAGCTGCTCGCGCGCGTGGGTCTGGAGGACAAGGCGCAGGCTTATCCGGCGCAGCTCTCCGGCGGCCAGAAGCAGCGCGTGGCGATTGCGCGGGCGCTGGCGATGAACCCGGACATCATGCTCTTTGACGAGCCGACCTCCGCGCTCGACCCGGAGATGGTCGGCGAGGTGCTGGAGGTCATGAAGGAGCTGGCGCGCGAGGGCATGACGATGGTGATCGTCACGCACGAGATGGGCTTTGCCCGCGAGGTAGCCGACCGCGTGCTGTTCATGGACGGCGGCTATATCGTGGAGGAGGGTACGCCGGAGGAGGTATTCTCCAATCCGCAGAACGCGAGAACGAAGGACTTCCTCAACAAGGTGCTGTAATCGAACAGAAAAGGATGAATCTGCGCAGATTCATCCTTTTTATGTGGAAGAAAGGGGACAGCTGCTTCGTCAAGTAATCGGACACCATCAAGCCGATGCGAAGCGAAGAAGGGCCAAGGGATGAAATCCCTTGCGGGGTTTGGGGCGGCGCCCCAAGCAGGTTTCAGGGCGGCAGCCCTACGTCCCTCCTTACTCAAATGTCAACAGATCGTGCGCCACCGGCGTGTAGAACAGCTGGGCGATGCGCTCCAGATCGGTGGTCTGAGGGAGAATCCACATCAGCTTGGTGACCACGGATTCGACCGTCATCGTGTGCGCCTGCAGGACGCCGGGCAGATTGGCCGCGCGCGCGCCGACCTGATAGACCGCGATATCGCTGCCCTCGTGCGGCACCTGCGTGGTGATGACGATCGGCTTGCCCACGGCGCTCCACGCGTTGACGGCCTCCAGGAAATCCTTTTGCTCGTAGCACGGCAGGCCGCCCACGCCGAAGCTCTCGATGACCAGCGCGTCGTAGTCGTCCAGCAGCCGGCGAAGGATGGCGGGATTCATGCCGGGGATGAGCCGCAGCACGAACACGCGCGGGTTCAGCCTGTCGTAGAAGGCGGGCAGACCGGCGGGGCGCTGGCTGCGGATGTAGTGCAGGATGCGGCCCTCGCGCAGCAGCGCCAGGTCGGGATAGTCGATGGAGGAGAAGGCGTTCATCGACTTGGTGTGCGTCTTGCGGGCGCGCGTGCCGCAGATCACCCGGCCGTCGAACACCAGCATCACGCCGAAGAGCGCCTCGTCCTGCGCGGCGAGGAACGCGTCGAACAGGTTGCGCCGCGCGTCGGTCTCCGGGTCGTAGATGGACTTCTGCGAGCCGGTGAGCACGATGGGCTTGCCGCTGTCCTGAATGAGGTAGGAGAGCGCGCTGGCGGTATAGGCCATGGTGTCCGTGCCGTGGGTGATGACAAAGCCGTCGTAGCGGAAGTAATTCTCCTTCACGCAGCCGGCGATGGCCAGCCAGTTGTCCGGCGTCATGTTCGTGGAATCGATGCTGAGCAGCTGCAGCGCGTCGATGCGGCACAGGTCGGCCAGCGCGGGCACGCAGGAGAGGATGTCCTCGGCGCGAAGCTGCGGCGCAAGGCCGCCGTCCGTCGGGCGGGAGGCGATGGTACCGCCGGTGGCGATGAGCAGAATGCGTTTCATATCCAAAATCCTTTCGGGAAAGAGCTGTTGGCAACGCGATTATACCACAGGGCCTGCAGTTCGGGTAGCGGAAAATCAAAGAACTTTGACGGATTCGCCCTGTGATGGTATAATAGACAGTGGGAGGAATGTGAACATGAAAAAGAGTTTTCTTGCGCTGCTGCTGGCGGCGTGCATGCTGCCGGCGCTTGCGCTGGCGGCAGGTTCCGTTCTGATGGTGGAGCTGCCGCAGGACGCGCAGATGGTGGAGAACGTCGAGTTTGACGATGGAGACTTCATCCAGACCTATCAGCTCAGCGGCGGCGCCAGGGTGCAGCTGCTGCGCAGTGCGTCCTTTGAGATGACGCTGGGCGATTTGATCGCCAGCGAATGGGTCGGCTTCACGGATGTGCGCGAGCTGGGTGTGAGCACGATCGGCGGCTGTCCAGCGGAGGGCCTGCGCTTTGCCTATCAGGAGGAAGGGCAGACGGCGCTGGATGTGACGGTCGCGCTGGTGAAGACGGACGACGGGGTGCTGGTATTTGAAGCGGTGTTCCCCACGACGCTGGGCGACGCGCAGATCGACGCGACCGTGCAGGCGATGCTCGCCTCCATGGACGTGATGCGCACGGAGGAAGAAGCGCCGGCGGACGAGACCGCTGAGGTTGGCTGAGAAGACAGACAGGGCTGCGAAGCGAACGCTTTGCAGCCCTGTTGATCTGTAAAGAGTCGGTTAATACTATTCTCAAATAGAAATGAGCTATAAGCGCGAAGCGAAGAAGGGGTCTGGGGACTGGTCCCCAGGCTAGGG
>CAMFCQ010000067.1 GCA_945948915.1 uncultured Clostridia bacterium
GAGACGTTGGGGGATTTCATCCCCCAAACCCCTAGCCTGGGGACCAGTCCCCAGCCCCCTTCTTCGCTTCGCGCTTATAGCTCGTTTCTATTTGAGAATAGTATTATATGTGGAAAAAGGGAATCCTGACAGATGCCGTCAGGGAGCGCGCCATTGAAATGATCGATACTGGATTCGGCCTGGAGGTTTGGGCGGAAAGCGGCAAAGCAGCGCTGAAAGAGCGCAAAAAAACATTGGAAAGATTCCGTGAGAAGCTGTGCCCGCCGCAGCCATTCCGGAAGAAAATCAGAATCAAACCCTTCATGAAGCTGATTCTTCATGTTGGGGATATCGTGGCGTTCCAGCTTCAAACAATGGATAAAGCCTATCTGGCAAACAGCTGCTTTGACGAGACGTTTTTCCGCTCTTGCGATGGAAAATGGGTTGTCATGCAAAAGGCCTATGATGATGTGTCCTATCGGTCGGCGATCGTTCCGGAAGTGCAGGATATTTAGCCGTGTTTTCAGCTCTACGCCAATACAGAAAAACCTACGCAAAAATTCCTGAACAAAACAGGGAAAAAGGCTTGACAAAAACGTATAGGAGCGGTTAAAATACCCAATGCGTATGTTCGCCTGTTAGCCCCGGGCTTTCGTGCGCGCGTTTGCAGAGCGTCTGACCAGCGCGATGCGTTTTGTTGTGGATCAGATTCACCACGAGGAGGAAATTCACGTGAAAACGTTTATGGCAAATGCCCAGAACGTCGAGCGCAACTGGTATATTGTTGACGCCGACGGCATGCCCCTTGGCCGACTGGCCAGCCAGGTTGCTGCGATTCTGCGCGGCAAGAACAAGCCGACCTTCACCCCGCATGTGGACTGCGGCGATCACGTCATCGTCATCAACGCGGCGAAGGTTGTTCTGACCGGCAAGAAGCTGGATCAGAAGATCTACTATCATCATTCCGGTTTTGCGGGCGGCCTGAAGAAGACCCAGTACCGCAAGCTGATCGACGAGAAGCCGGAGTTCGCTGTGAAGCACGCTGTCGTGGGCATGCTGCCCAAGGGCCCGCTGGGCCGTCAGATGGCGCGCAAGCTGCGCGTGTACGCCGGTGCGGAGCATGAGCATGAGGCCCAGAAGCCGGTCGTGCTCGAGCTCGTGAAGTAATTGCAGGAAGGAGTGTTTGACACATGGCACAGGTTCAGTATCAGGCGGTTGGCCGCCGCAAGAAGGCCATTGCTCGTGTTCGCCTCATTCCGGGCGAGGGCAAGATCGTGATCAACGGTCGCGATATCGATAACTACTTCGGTCTGGAGACCCTGAAGATGACCGTCCGTCAGCCGCTGGCGCTCACCTCTCTGGAGGGCCGCTATGACGTGCTGGTGAATGTGTACGGCGGCGGCCTTTCCGGCCAGGCCGGCGCGATCCGTCACGGCATCTCCCGCGCGCTGATCAAGGCCGATCCGGAGCTGCGTCCGGCCGTCAAGAAGGCTGGCTTCCTCACGCGCGATCCGCGTATGAAGGAGCGCAAGAAGTACGGCCTGAAGGCTGCCCGCCGCGCGCCGCAGTTCTCCAAGCGCTAAGCCGCAGAGCGAGTCAAGGAGGCAGAAGACTATGGCTATCCTTAACGGCATTGTCATCGCGCTGCTCGTTGTGTCTGCGCTGATTCTCATCGTCACCATTCTGCTCCAGCCGGGCGAGAGTAACGGCCTGGGCGCGATTGCCGGCGGCGCTGAGACGTTCTTTGGCAAGAACAAGGCGAAGTCCATGGAGGGCAAGCTCGCGCTGGCAACGAAGGTTTCCGCGGTCGTGTTCATCGTCTGCGGCCTGCTCGTTGCGGTGCTTGGCTAATGAATTGACAACCCCAAAGAGGCTGAAGCGGAAAGCGCTTCGGCCTCTTTTCACATCTGTCTGCCCGTTTAGAAGGAAAACCTGCGCGCAGCCGCATGATTTGCCCATCGGAAACAGACGCTAGGACGTGAAAAACAGGAATCGCAGGATTCGGGAGTGGAGAGCATGAAAAAGGGAAACCCGGGGAAGGCGCGCTATGTCCGCCGCATCCCGATCAGCGGCTTTGCCGCTCCGGCAAAGACCGGAAAGAACAGGCAGAGCGGCAAAGAAAAGGAGAAGCGCGAGACGCTGCGTCTGACGGTTCGCGGCTTGCTCCGCGGCGCTGTGCAGATGGAGGCTGACGACGGAAGCATCTTCACCTGTTCAAAGGAGAACGCACGCGGCACGCTGTGGGGTGATGTCGTGGAGGCGGAGCGAATCGGCCGTGAGCGCGTGCGCGTTCAAAAGGTCCTTCAGCGCGCACATGAGGAAATCGTCGGCGTGCTGCATGAAAAGCAGGGCGTGCGCTTCATCACGCCGCTGGAGCGCAGGCTGCCGCAGGGCATTGCCGTGCGGCCGGGCGGCGAGCAGGCGCAGAACGGCGACATCGTGCACACCAGGGTGGTGCGCTGGGAGGATGAAGGCGGCCTGCTGGTGCGCATCGACGGCGTTTTGGGCAGCTTCGGTCAGGCGCGCGCGGCGCTGGACGCGCTGATTGTCAGCCAGCGCCTGCGCACGGCGTTTGACGAGGAGGCGCTGCGCGAGGCGGACGGCTGCAAGGACGCTGACCTGGCGGACGATCCGACGAGAACCGACCTGCGCGATCTGCTGTCCTTCACCATCGACGGCAGCGACGCCAAGGATTTTGACGACGCGGTGAGCCTCGAGCGGCTGGATAATAGCCTATGGCGACTGGGCGTACACATCGCGGACGTGGGGCACTATGTGCCGCAGGGCTCCGCGCTCGACCGCGAGGCATACCTGCGCGGCACGAGCGTATACTTCCCGGGGCGCGTGCTGCCGATGCTGCCGGAGCAGCTCTCCAACGGCGTGTGCTCACTGCGGCCGGACGAGGACAAGTTCACCATGAGCGCGCTGATGGATGTGGACGAAGCGGGGCATGTGGTACACACGCGCCTGCTGCGCACGATCACGCGCTCCAAGGCTCGGCTGGTGTATGACGACGTGAACCGGCTCTTTGACGGCGACCAGACGCAGAGAGAGCGGATGGCGGGGCTTGAGGACACGCTGCTGGCCATGCGTGCGCTGGCGCGGCGCATCCGCCAAAAAAGACAGGAGCAGGGCGCGATCGACTTTGACACGGATGAACCGAGGTTTGTGCTTGACGAGGACGGCGAACCGGTGGAGATCGCCAAGCGTGCGCGCGGCGAGGCCGAGATGATGATCGAAGACTTCATGCTCACGGCAAACGAGGCGGTGGCGAAATTCGCGAAGTCGCACGGTGTGCCGCTGCTCTACCGCGTGCATGAGAAGCCGGATCCGGAGAAGATCGACACGCTCAAGGACTTTCTCAATGGCATCGGCGTGGATACGCGCGGCCTGCGCCACAACGCGAAGCCGGGCGAGATCCGCGAGGTGCTGGAGCGCACGCGCGAGACGCCGGAGTTCAGCGTGGTCAGCACGCTGGCGCTGCGCAGCATGCAGAAGGCGCGCTACGACGTTAACCCGCTGGGCCATTACGGCCTGGCGATGGAGGACTACTGCCACTTCACCTCGCCGATTAGGCGCTACCCGGATCTGATCGTCAGCCGCGCGCTGACCGCAGTGCTGAAGGGCGGCCGCCCGACGCTGCATGGCGACGCGCTGGCGGACGCGGCGATGCGCAGCTCGGACTGCGAGCGCGCAGCGGTGGAAGCCGAGCGCCTGGCGGACAAGCTGATGATGGCGCGCTTCATGCACGGGCACGTCGGCGAGCTGTTTGACGGCGTCGTCAGCGGCGTGAGCGAATGGGGGCTTTATGTGGCGCTTTCAAACGGCGCGGAGGGCTTCATCCATGTGCGCACGCTGGAGGACTGGTTTGATTTTGACGAGCGGCGCATGACGCTGCGCGGCGAGAGGACGGGCTGCGTGTTCTCGCTCGGCCAGCCGCTGTGCGTGCGGGTGGAAAGCGTGGAGCTGGAATCCTCGAGCATCGATCTGGCGCCCGCGCAGCCGCTGAAACCGAAGAAAAGTGAGAAATCAGCCCGCAAGAAAGAGCGGGAACGCCTGCGCGAATTCAGATCATAAGGTTTTTTATATACAGTTTGTTCGTTTGTGCGGAAGTTTGGCTTGCGCCTGGTGGAAGTTCCTGATATACTTATACAGGTATGAAAGTTTCGCACAGAGCGTACAAGGGATAGGAGCGATATGTATGGCTTATAAATCGAGGGTGTCCGACGCAGTGGTGCGCAGACTTCCGATGTATTATCGTCACCTCAAGGAGCTGGAGAGGGCGGGCGTGGTGCGCATCTCGTCTCAGGAGCTGGGCGAGCGCATGAACCTGACGGCTTCCCAGATTCGTCAGGATATCAACTGCTTCGGCGGCTTTGGCCAGCAGGGCTACGGCTATCATGTGTCGAACCTCAAGGAGCGCATCGGTGAAATCCTGGGTCTGCATAAGCAGTACCATGTGATCATCGTCGGCGCGGGCAACATTGGCCGCGCGGTGGCCAACTATACGAACTTCTCCCGTGACGGCTTTAACATCCAGGCGATCTTCGACGTATCCGAGGCGCTGGTGGGCATCGACGTTCACGGCATCCTCGTACAGCCGATGGAGAAGCTGGACGCCTGGCTGACGGCCCATCAGGTGGATATCGCCGTGCTGTCCGTGCCCAAGACCTGTGCGCAGAGCATTGCCGATCAGCTGGTGCAGGGCGGCGTGCGCGCCATCTGGAATTTCGCGCCGGTGGATCTGGTGCTGCCGGAGGGCGTGGCGGTCAACAATGTGCACCTGTCCGACAGCCTGCGCATTCTGTCTTACCGCATGAACGAGAAGGAGCTGTTCGCGGCGATTGACGCGGCGAAGCACAATTAACGACTATTCTGAGGAGAACTTGACGCTATGGCTTTGGATCGCCGCAGGGCTCCGGGGTATGACCGCAGGGGACAGGCTGATGCAAAAGAGGAGAGAAGATTGTTCCCCGTCTGGACGCTGATCGTCGTGCTGGGCTGCGCGGCGGTCTGGCTGGCCGGCGCAAAAATCTATCAGGATCAAATGGCGGCATATGAATCGTATGCCGCCATTCGTCAGACTGTGAGCCGCGACACGTTTTTTCCGGGCGTGACGATTGACGGCACGGATCTGGGCGGCATGACGATGGAAGAAGCGCAGGCGCTCATCGCTCAGGGGCAGGAGCGGACGGCGCAGGCGTTTTCGCTGGTGGTCGCCTCGGGCGAGCGGCGCTGGCGCATCACCTCGCAGGAGGTACCGGTGACCTTTGACGCGCAGACGGTGCTCGCGCGCGCGTACGCCGTGGGCCGCACGGGCACGCTGGAGGAGCGCTATGCGCAGATTCAGCAGGCCGCGCAGAGCGGCGTGCACCTGACGACCGGCTTCACCTATGACCGCAGCGCGATTGACAGCCTGGTGGACATCATCGGCGACAGCCTGGATGTGGAGGCCAAGGATGCGACGCTCGACGCGTTTGACGTAAACAACAGGACGTTCACCTTCACCGATGCGAAGGCGGGCTACCGCATCGACCGCACACAGCTGGCGGCGGATATTCTGGCGGCGCTTGACGAGGGCGCATATGACCGCGTGGTCATCGTGCAGGGCGAGACCATCGAGCCCGGCGTGGTGCGCTCGCAGCTGGAGGGCCTCTTCGGGCGCGTATCCTCCTTCTCGACAACGACGACCAAGGATCGGGACCGCAACACGAACATCGCGCTGTCGGCCGATGCGATCAACGGGCGCGTGGTGCTCCCGGGCGAGACGCTGTCCTTCAACGACTGCACGGGCCAGCGCACGGGCGCGAAGGGCTACCGCGAGGCCGGCGCGATTGCCGGCGGCGTGCTCGTGGACGACACGGGCGGCGGCGTCTGCCAGACATCCTCGACGCTGTTCAACGCCGTCGTGCGGGCGGATCTGACGATTGTCAAGCGCAGCGCACACAGCTGGCCGTCCTCCTATGTCAATAAGGGCGAGGACGCCACGGTCAACTGGCCGTCGCTGGATTTCGTCTTCAAAAACGAAGGCAAGTTCCCGGTGTTTGTCGTCGCCTGGTACGCAGATCAGACGGTGACGGTGGAGATCTACGGTCAGCTGCTTGAAAACGGCATGACGATCGACCTGGAATCGACCGTGACAAAGACGATCAAGCCGTCCGACGAGATCCTCTATACGCTGGATCCCTCGCTGCCGGTGGGCACGCGCCAGAGCGGCCGTGACAAGCGCACGGGCTACGAGGTGGATACCTACAAGGTCTACAAGGACAGCGAGGGCAACGAGATCGAGCGCAAGAAGCTCTGGACGACGACGTACCGCGCGACACAGAAGGAGATTCTCTACAATGACGGCTCCGCGTCCGCGGCAAGCGAGTAACGATGGAAGGCTTGATGATCCAATGAAGAAGGGCGATGCGCGCCGTGACGAGCTTTTGGCTACGGCGGAACGTCTGTTTTATACGAAGGGCTACGAAAAGACGTCGGTGCAGGACATCCTGACCGAGATGAACTTTTCCAAGGGAGGCTTTTATCACCACTTTGACAGCAAGCTCTCGGTACTGGAGGCCATCTGCGAGACGCGCGCGCAGGAATGCGGCGAGCGGGCCAGGCAGGCGGCTGCGCGGACGGAGGGCACGGCGGTGGACAAGCTCAACGCGGTGTTCCACGACTCGGCCATCCTGACCAGCGGAAACAGCGGGTTCATCTCGCTGATGATCCAGGTGGCCTACCGCGAGGACGGCGCGCTGATGCGCGAGAAGATGAGAAGCAGCCAGATGGACGCCATGCTGCCGGTGCTGCGCGAAATCCTGGCAGCAGGCGCGGTAAGCGGTGTGTTTTTCATCGGCGACGTGGACGCATGCGCGCAGATGCTGCTGAGGCTGTATCTGGTCTTCACCGATGAGATCGCGTTCCTGCTGGCGCGTGAGGAGCGCGAGGAGGCGCTCATGGACGAGATGATCCGCAAACTGAACGCCTACCGCACGGCCATTGAGCGCGTGCTGGTGGCACCGTTCGGCTCCGTGACGCTCTTTGATGCGAGGGAGCTGCAGCTGCTGGCACAGACGATCCTGCGCCAGCAGCTGCGCAAAAGAGCGGACGCGCTGCTGGGCAAATGATCGGGGGCTTTCCCTTTGGGGGAAGGCCCTTTGCTGTGCAGAAATCTGAAGACCCATCGAAGCGTATTGACAACTCAATCGCCGCCCGATATAATACAATGTCGTTGTATATCCTATTGTTTGAAAGCTGAGGAGAAGCCAAATATGCTGAAAAAATACCTGCTGTGCGCGCTGATCTCCATGGTTCCGCTGATCGAGCTGCGCGGCGGCGTGCCGGTTGCGGTGGGCATGGGCCTGCCGTACTTCAAAGCGCTCATCGTCTGCGCCGTTGCCAACATGCTGCCGGTGCCGGTCATCTATTTCTTTGCCCGCAAGGTGCTTGAGTGGGGAAGGGATAAGAAGTATATCGGCAAGTTCTTCACCTACTGCATCGAAAAGGGCGAGCACGGCGGCGAAAAGCTGACAAAGAAGGCCGGCGAACGCGGTCTGTTTGTCGCGCTGATGCTGTTTGTGGGCATTCCCCTGCCGGGCACCGGCGCGTGGACGGGCACGCTGGCGGCGTCCTGCCTGAACATGGGCATCAAGACCACGTCTCTGGCGGTTTCCTGCGGCGTCGTGATCGCGGGCATCATCATGGGCGTGGCGAGCACCGGCGTGCTCAACATCATTGGACTGTGAGGCGATGGATATGAAGAACAATGTGATTCTGCAGAGTCTGCTGCTGGCGGTGCAGGGCGCGATTGTCGGCACGGGCGCGATTCTTCCGGGCGTCAGCGGCGGCGTGCTGTGCGTGGCCTTCGGCATCTATGAGCCGATGATGGCGCTGCTTTCGCACCCGGGCAAGTCCTTCAAGATCTATTATAAAATGTTCATCCCGTTCCTGATTGGCTGGCTGCTGGGCTTCACGCTGCTGGCCAATGTGGTGGAGGCGATGTTCAACGCCTCCGCGACGGTGGCGCTGATGCTCTTCTTCGGCCTCATCTGCGGCACGATTCCGGAGCTGTTCAAGGATTCCGAGCGCAGCGACGCGAAGATGAGCTGGACGCCGTTTGTGCTGACGCTGGCGCTGGCGTACTTCCTGTTCAACCTGCTGGAGCGCAGTGCGGCGGCGCAGGTGGAAACCAGCGCGCTGAGCTTCGTGTTCTGCGGCCTGGTCTGGGGCCTGAGCCTGATCATCCCGGGCCTGAGCTCCTCCTCGGTGCTGCTGTACATGGGCCTGTATGAGCCGATGACGGCGGGCATTGCGGCGCTTGACTTCAGCGTCATCCTGCCGCTGCTGCTGGGCCTGGCCATTACGGTCATCTCGCTGGCCCGGGTGGTGAACTGCCTGTTCGAGAAGCACTATGCGGTCGTCTCCCGGCTGATTCTGGGCTTCGTGATCGCCTCCACGCTGAAGATTGTGCCGTCCAGTTTTGAAAGCGCCGGCACGCTGGCGCTCTCGCTGCTTTGCTTTGCCGTGGGCTTTGCGGTGGCCAGGGGCATGGACTGCGCGAAGGAAAAGCAGGGAGCAAAGGAATAATCGCTTTAGCAGCGCGAAGCGAAGAAGGGTCAAGGGATGAAATCACTTGCGGGGTTTGGGCGGAAGCCCAACGTATCCCATTCGAAAAAAACAGTAGTCTCAGAGCAGGCTGCGCAGCAGCCTACGATTGATACAGCGCTGATTCGCAAAACAGCATCAAACCAAACGGGACTCTCGGCCAAACTGGCCCGGAGCCCCGCTTTTGCTTACTTGTTGTTGTCCACAATGTATTCGTTCGGCCTAGGCCCGCCGACGAGCTTCTTGTCCCACAGGCCGTACTGCTGCGTGTTGCGCAGCGCGGCGATCATGTAGTCCTTCAGATCGGGATAGGTTTTGGAGAGCGTGCGGATCAGTTCCTTGATCTCCTCGCGCTTGGAGTGGCCGTCTGCCGGGCAGGGGTTTTTGACCACGGGCAGCTCAAGCGCCTTGACCATGTGCTTGACATGCTTCTCCGGCACGTAGATCATCGGGCGAATGACGGTGATGTCCTTGCGGGAAAGATAGGTGTTGGGATGGAAGGTGTGCAGGCGGCCCTCGAAGAGCAGGCTCATGAGCAGCGTTTCGATCGCGTCGTCACGGTGATGGCCGAGGGCGACCTTGTTGCAGCCCAGCTCCCTGGCGGCGTCGTTGAGCGCGCCGCGGCGCATCTTCGCGCACAGCGCGCAGGGATTGCTCTCCTTGCGCAGATCAAAGATGATGTGCGCGATCTCCGTGTCGATGACGGTGTAGGGCACGTCCAGCTTCTCGCAAAGCGCGGCGATGCCCGATACGTCAAACGGCTCCAGGCCCAGCTTGAGCGTGATGGCCTGCAGGGCAAAGTCCTTGCCGGAAAACCTGCGGTAGAGCGAGAGCGCATAGAGCAGCAGCAGGCTGTCCTTGCCGCCGGAAATGCCCACGGCGATGCGGTCGCCCGGGGCAATCATCTCAAAATCGGTGTCCGCCTTGCGGACGCAGCCCAAAACAGTCTTCATCGTGCCTCGCCCTCCAGAGTTTTCTGTGTAAATCCTTCCGAAAGCCTCGGCCTCGGGCACAGAAGATTTACATGGTTTCGTCAGCGATGCAGCCGGCATCATGCCTTTTGCAGAGGTGATTATACAGGGCGGAAAAGAATCTGTCAAGCGTCGAGAGGTTATGCTTGACAAATCAAAGAAAACCTGCTATCATAGCATAGCTTTCAGAAGAAAGTGAACTCAATAACCTTATCCAGAGCGGCGGAGGGAATAGGCCCTGTGAAGCCCGGCAACCGGAGTCAAATCCGGTGCTAAATCCTACGACAGCGATGTCGGCAGATGAGGTGTGGTCAAGATTGCAGCCGCTCTGATTTTGCACAGTCAGAGCGGTTTTTCTTCACCTGTTGGTAATTGCGCAAACGCTGCGCGGCAGGTATGGCCCGCTGTCTTCACCCCTGGGCTGGCACACATTGAAGGAGAAAAAAGACATGGAGAAAATGAAAAAGCTGTTTACGTCCGAATCCGTGACCGAGGGTCATCCGGACAAAATCTGCGATCAGATCAGCGATGCGGTGCTCGACGAGATCCTCAGCCAGGATCCATATGCGCGCGTGGCCTGCGAGACCTGCACCACGACGGGCATCGTCATGGTCATGGGCGAGGTGACGACGACCGCCCGCTACGCGGTGGACGACATTGTGCGCAAGGTCGTCTGCGACATCGGCTACGACCGCGCCAAATACGGCTTTGACGGCAGCACCTGCGCGGTGCTGACCGCGCTGCACGGCCAGAGCCCGGACATCGCGCAGGGTGTGGACGCAGCGCTGGAGGGACGCTCCGTCGGCGAGAACGACATTGGCGCGGGCGATCAGGGCATGATGTTCGGCTTCGCCTGCGATGAGACCCCGGAGTACATGCCCATGCCGATCGCGCTGGCGCACCGCATCACCCGCAAGCTCTCCGAGTGCCGCCGCAGCGGACAGCTTTCCTGGCTGCGCCCGGACGGCAAGAGCCAGGTGACGGTCGAGTACGACGAGAATGACAGGCCCGTGCGCGTGGATACCGTGGTCGTATCCACCCAGCATGCGCCGGAAATCGAGCATGACGAGCTCAGCCGCGAGATCATCGAGAAGGTCATCAAGACCTCCGTGCCGGCGGAGCTGATGGACGAACAGACCCGCTTCCTCATCAACCCGACGGGCAAGTTCGTCATTGGCGGCCCGATGGGCGACTCCGGCCTCACCGGCCGCAAGATCATCGTGGACACCTACGGCGGCTATGCCCGTCACGGCGGCGGCGCGTTCTCCGGCAAGGATCCGACGAAGGTGGACCGCAGCGCGGCGTACGCCGGTCGCTACGTCGCCAAGAACCTGGTGGCCGCAGGTCTGGCCAGGCGCTGCGAGATCGAGCTGGCGTATGCCATCGGCGTGGCCAGGCCGGTCTCCCTGCTCGTTGACACGCAGGGCACGGGCGTGATGCCGGACGAGAAGCTGGCGGAGCTGGTCAATCGCTGCTTTGATCTGCGCCCGGCGAGCATCATCAGCATGCTCGACCTGCGCCGCCCGATCTACCGCCAGACGGCGGCGTTCGGCCACTTCGGCCGCACGGACATCGACCTGCCGTGGGAGCGCACCGACCGCGTCGAGCAGCTCAAGGCGGAGGCCGCAAAGCTCTAATGCAAACATAAATCCGAAGGAACGGCAGGCGCTCCTTCGGATTTTATATTCAGTTCATCTGCGCGTATTTCTGGCGAACCTGTGCAATCTGCTGTGCGTCGGCCTCCTGGGACGGATACCAGCCCTTGGCGGTCATCTGCTTGTAGATGTCGTCCTGCATGCACAGGCTGTCGGAGAGCGCGGTATCAAACGCCTTGTGCACGTTCTGCGTGGAGGATTCCACCGCGCCGTGCATGTACAGGTCGCACACGCCCTTGGTGGTCAACAGAAGGTTCTCCATGATGGCCTGATCGTTCATACGCTGCCTCCCTTATACCAACTGATAAAACTGGTTGAACAGATCCTGATGCGCCGAAAGCATGCGCTGCACGCAGTTTTTGAGCGTGGGATCGGTCAGGGCCTTGGCGGCCTGCTGGCACTGGCTGATGAGGAATTTCTCATGGCCGAGGGCGTCGTCGATGTAGAGCAGTTCCTTGGGACTCATACAATCACCTCCGGCGATAGGATTGCGGTAAAGGCAGGAAAGTATGCATAAAGCCCGCCGGAAAAGCGGGCTTTGTTTGCATCATTTTGCGTTTTTACCGAACAGGTCGGAGACCTCGGTGATCGAGATGAACGCTCTTTCGTCGATGTCGTGGACAATCGTACGCATCCGGGCGATCTGGAAGCGATTGACCACGAAATAGACAAGCGTCTTGGAATCGCCGGAATAATAGCCGTGGGCGTCGATCAGCGTGATGCCTGTGCCGAATGCCGCAGACAGCTCGCGGCAGATGTCCTGCGGATGATCGGTGATGATCATCGCGGCCTTGGTTTTGTCCAGGCCCTCGACGATGAAGTCAACCGCCTTGATGCCGACGGCATAGGTCACGATGGAGTACAGCGGCAGGATCCAGTTGCCCATCACCGCGCCGGCAATGACATACAGGACGGCGTTGTAGGCCATCACGAAGGTGCCGACGGTCATCCCCAGCCTGCGGGAGAAGATCACCGCCAGCACCTCGATGCCGTCGAGCGCGCCGCCATAGCGGATGGTCGTACCGGAGCCGACGCCCGAGATCAGGCCGCCGAAGACGGCGCACAGGAGCAGGTCGCTGCCGGCGATGGGCGACGCGCCCGGCGCGGCGAAGCGACCGAAGAACGCCGCGGCCAGCGAATAGATGACGACAGTATAGATTGAGCGGATGGTGAATACCGCGCCCTCGCGCCGCAGGCCGTAAAGAAACAGCGGCACATTGAGCACGATCAGAAAGATCGAGAAGGGGACGCGGCTGGCTGCCTGGGCAAGCAGCATCGACGTGCCCGAGATGCCGCTGTCATACAGCGCGACGGGCGAGAGAAACAGCACCACACCGAACGCGTTGACGATGCCCGCAACAGTCAGCATCAGCAGGGAAAGGGGGGAAAGCGCCTTGCGCAGGCCAGTTGTCAGCGCATCAGGCAGGGAAAAACGCTTGAGTTGGATCACATCATCACCTCATTTCATCCATCATAGCATGAAAACGTGCGGATTGATATCAAGAAAGCGTTAAAAGTGTCCCGATTGGTAGGAAGCACTTCGAATGAAACAGGGAATGGAAAAAAGAAAAACCGGAATCCGAAGATTCCGGTTTGGTGCACCATCAGGGGCTCGAACCCGGGACACCCTGATTAAGAGTCAGGTGCTCTACCAACTGAGCTAATGGTGCAGATCTTTGTTTCGTGGCTCTCGCCTCTCAACGGAGAATAGTATATCACAGGACTCGACAGAATGCAAGCCTTTTTTTCAAAAAATTGAAAATTCTTTCGCATCTCGGCAAACGATCCCGCGTGCTTTTCCGCTGGACGCCGGAACGCGGGTATGTTTGGCAGCTTTTTGGGGGAAAGTAAAGGCAGCTGAATCCTCGGAGGGAACCATGAGAGCAAAGTGGACGGATCTGGCGATGGAGGCGCGCGGAAGCGTACCGGCGAGCGACGAGCGTCTGGCAAGCGGCATTGAGCGGACGGTGGTCAGAATTGAGGACGAGCGGATGGCTCAGCAGCTTGGCAGGCCGCAGGGCACCTATGTGACGCTCAGCTGCCCGCAGACGATGACCATCGAGCTGCGCATGCGCGAGGCGCTCAGCCGAGAGCTGGCGCAGGCCATCCGGCAGATGCTGCCCGCGCATGTGCGCACGGTGCTGGTGACGGGACTGGGCAACCGCAGCGTCACGCCGGACGCGCTTGGGCCGCGCACGGTGGAGCGCGTGCTGGTCACGCGCCATATGGACGGCTGCCTGCCGGACGATGTGCGCCTGCGGCTGGCGAGCGTGTGCGCGGCGGCGCCGGGCGTGCTGGGTGTGACGGGGCTGGAGACGGCGGAGGTGCTGCGCGGCATGGCGGAGCATGTCCGTCCGGATGCGGTGATCGCAGTGGACGCGCTGGCGGCCCGGAGCTCGGCGCGCATCTGCTCGACGATCCAGATTGCGGACACAGGCATTTCGCCGGGCAGCGGGGTAGGCAATCACCAAAAAGCGCTGACGCGGGAGACGCTCGGCGCGCCGGTCATCGCCGTGGGCGTGCCGATGGTGGTGTACGCCTCGACCATCGCCAGCGACGCCATGAGCGACATGATCCGCGCGGACGGCGGCACGGAGGCGGACGAGGAGAAGGTGGCCGCGTGTGTGGAGCGCGTCGTCTCCGAACGGCTGGGCGACCTGATCGTCACCCCGCGCGAGGTGGACGCCCTGGTGGAGCGTATGGCAGGCATCCTCGCCGAGGGCATCAACCTTGCACTGCATCCCGATCTGACACGGGAAGAGATTGAGCAGCTGATGGCCACCTGAAGTCGTGTTCATACTAATTCTTGTTAAAATAGCCTAATCCGCGCACCATCTTTTCCGCTCTGACT
>CAMFCQ010000068.1 GCA_945948915.1 uncultured Clostridia bacterium
ACTGAGCCGGAGACCGAGACTGAGCCGGAGACCGAGACTGAGCCGGAGACCGAGACTGAGCCGGAGACCGAGATTGAGCCGGAGACCGAGACTGAGCCGGAGACCGAGACTGAGCCTGAGACCGAGGCTGAGCCGGAGACCGAGACTGAGCCGGAGACCGAGACTGAACCGGAGACCGAGACTGAGCCGGAAAACGATCCTGAGCCTGTGCTCGAAGCATAATTCCTGAATTCCCATACAGTCCTGAAATGAATGACATGGCGCTGTCTCAACATGGCAAAACAAGTCATGAGAGGCAGCGCCTGTGTCTGCGTTTCTATTCTTCCCTTCCATTGTGTGAACATCCAGGACATACCGCAGTCCTACAATGGGGTTGCCAAAAAGACAGCAATGAATTGACAAAACCGATACTGCGGAGTATAATCTAGCAATATGACACATTCTGTCCGGTGATGGCTTCGGCCAGCCGGCTTTTCTGCGTGCAAAGCGCAGGGCTTGAAAAGGAGAGAGATTCTTATGGCAGATACCAAGCGACTTGTCGTGACCCGCGAAGGCCTTCAGAAGATGAAGGAGGAGCTGGAATACAAAGAGACTACAGAAAAAATGCGCATCGCGGAGCAGCTGAAGGTGGCGATCTCCTACGGCGACCTGAGCGAGAACGCGGAATATGACGCGGCGAAGAACGATCAGGCGACGCTGGAGCAGCGCATCAACGAGCTCAAGGCGATGATTGAGAATGCGATCGTCGTGGATGAGAGCAAGATTAACACCGACGCCGTGAACTTCGGCACCCGCGTGACCATCGTCGACCTGGACGACGAGGACGAAGAGGAAGAAATCTACACCATCGTGGGCACCTCAGAGTCTGACCCGGCAAACGGCAAGCTCTCCAACGAGTCTCCGGTCGGCGCGGCGCTCATCGGCGCCCATGTGGGCGACGTCGTCTCCGCATTGACCCCGGGCGGCGCGCGCCGTCTGCGCGTGGTCAACATCGCGCTGTAAGATAAGCAGGATAGAAAGAGGAACAACAATGGCTGAAGAAAAGATGCTTACCGCCTCCGAGCTGAGCGAGCAGGAGCAGATCCGCCGTGAAAAGCTTCAGGGTCTTGTTGAAAGCGGCAAGAATCCGTATGAGATCATGAAGTATGACGTCACGCATCTGAGCAGCGACGTGATTGCACATTATGAGGAGCTGAAGGAGACCACCGTCTCGCTTGCGGGCCGCATGATGGGCCGCCATATCATGGGAAAGGCCTCCTTTGCCCGTTTGGCCGACGGCGCGGGCAAGATCCAGCTGTATTTCAAGCGCGACGATCTCGGCGAGGACGTCTACAACGCGTTCAAGAAGTACGACCTGGGCGATGTGATCGGCGTGAGGGGCGTTCCGTTCGTGACCAAGACCGGCGAGATCTCCGTCCATGTGCAGGAGCTCACGCTGCTGGCCAAGTGTCTCAAGCCGCTGCCGGAAAAGTTCCACGGTCTGACGGACACCGACGTGCGCTACCGCCAGCGCTATCTGGATATGATCGTCAATCCGGAGGTGAAGGACACCTTCGTCAAGCGCAGCCAGATCATGCGCGAGCTGCGCAGCTTCCTGGACAATCGCGGCTTCCTGGAGGTTGATACCCCGATCCTGACGCCGTTTGAAATCGGCGCATCCGCCCGCCCGTTCCTGACCCATCACAACACGCTGGACATGGACATGGTGCTGCGCATCGAGACGGAGCTGTACCTCAAGCGCCTGATCGTCGGCGGCATGGACCGCGTGTACGAGGTGGGCCGCATCTTCCGCAATGAGGGCATGGATACCAAGCACAACCCGGAATTCACCACCATCGAGCTGTATCAGGCCTACACCGACTATCAGGGCATGATGGATCTGGTCGAGGACATGATGAAGACCGTGGCCATGAATGTCTGCGGCACGCTGCAGATCACCTATCAGGGCAAGGAAATCGATCTGAGTCACTGGGAGCGCATGACCATGGCGGAGGCGGTCAAGAAGTATTCCGGCGTCGATTTTGCTGCGATTGCCTCCGACGAGGAAGCGATTGCTAGCGCGAAGGCGCACAATGTCGCCCTGCCGGAGGTGCCGACCAAGGGCGCGATCCTGGCGGAGTTCTTCGACGCGTTTGTCGAGGAGCACCTCATCCAGCCGACCTTCATTTACGATTATCCCGTGGAGATCAGCCCGCTGGCCAAGCGCAAGCCGGAGGATCCGTCGATCACCGAGCGCTTTGAATACTTCATCAACGCGACGGAGTTCGGCAACGCGTTCTCCGAGCTCAACGACCCGATCGATCAGAAGGGCCGCTTCGAGCGCCAGGTGGAGGAGCGCAGGAAGCTGGACAAGAACTGCAAGGCGCAGGTGGACTACGACTACGTCACCGCGCTGGAGTATGGCATGCCTCCGACGGGCGGCCTGGGCTTCGGCGTGGATCGCCTGGTCATGCTGCTGACGGATTCCGCGTCCATCCGCGACGTGCTGCTGTTCCCGACGATGAAGCCGCTGGGCGCCGCGAAGCCCCAGAAGCAGGAGGAAGCGCCTGAAGCTGCCGCCCCGGCTGCCGTGGAGAAGGCTGAAGCGCCTGCGATTGATTTCTCCAAGGTCGAGATCGAGCCGCTGTTCAAGGACATGGTGGACTTTGAAACCTTCTCCAGGAGCGATTTCCGCGCGGTGAAGGTCAAGGCCTGCGAGGCGGTCAAGAAGAGCAAGAAGCTGCTCCAGTTTACGCTGGACGACGGCACCGGCACTGACCGCACCATCCTGTCCGGCATTCACGCGTACTACGAGCCGGAGCAGCTGGTGGGCAAGACCCTGCTGGCCATCACCAATCTGCCGCCGCGTCCCATGATGGGCATCGATTCCTGCGGCATGCTGATCTCCGCCATCCACACGGAGGAGGGCGAGGAGAAGCTTCACCTGCTGATGCTGGACGATCACATCCCCGCCGGCGCGAAGATGTACTGATTCCCAAAACCTATCGATGGATGTATGCCCCTGCGGAGGATTCCGCAGGGGCGTTTTGCATGCGCATGGATTACCGGAATGGGGAGGCTGATCTTGACAAACGCGCCGGACAGCGTATGATAAAGGCAGAGGGAAGCTGAAAAATCGACACATTCAGCCGGATTTGCAGCCTAGTCAGCGGCGCAGGGCCGGTTTATACTATCATCAGAAGGAGTGAGGCCCATGCTGAGAATGGAGATTGCGCTGTTCCTCGTCCTGGCGTTTGTGGCGTTTATCTATTTCTCTGCGGAGAAAAAACATACGACGCTTCACAGGACGTTCTCGGTGCTGCTGATCGTGGTGCTGTTTCATCTGGTCTTTGACGGGATCACCGTCTACACGGTGAACCATCTGGAGACGGTGCCGCGCCTGCTCAACGACGCGTTCCACCGGCTCTTCATCGGAACGATGATCCTGATCTTCTATCTGTTCTACCGGTATATTGCGATCCTGGTGGAGAACGAGACGGGCAAGCCGGACCGGCTGAGGCTGCCAGCCAGAATCTATCTGGTGTTTGCGGAGCTGGGGGATATGCTGCTGCCCATCCATTACGCCGTTACGCCGCAGGGCAATTATTCCGACGGCATTCACGTGGTCTTCTGCTATCTCAGCGTCGCGTTCTATTTTCTGCTGGGCGCCGGCCTTCTGCTCAAAAACTTGAAGGACATCAACAAAAAGGCGCGCATGGCCATCGGAATCGCGTGCCTGGTCGAGCTGATTGGAACGCTGCTTCAGGGCATTCACCACACCTGGCTCATCAGCGGCATGGGCATCACGCTGATCACGCTGGCTTTTTACCTGATCCTGGAGAACCCGGACATCCTGCGCGCGGAGCTGACGGAGCAGAAGATGTCCATGCTCTACCTCAAGAGCCAGGTCAATCCCCATTTCCTGTACAACACGCTGGATACCATCCGCATCCAAGCGCAGCTGAACGGGGACGGCAAGGTGGCGGAGCTGCTCATGCAGCTGGTGGATTTCTTCCGCATGAGCATCAAGGTGGACCGGCCGATGGTCACGCTCGATGATGAAATGGAGCTGCTGGAGGCCTATATGGAGCTGATGTGCTATCGCTATCCGGAGCTGCGGTGCGAATGTGACATCGATCCCGATCTGGGCGGCGCGCAGGTGCCCAACTTTATCCTGCAGCCCATCGTGGAAAACAGCCTGCTTCACGGCCTCAAGAACAAGGGCTACCGTGGCGAGGTGAAGATCTCGGCACAAAGGACGCCGCAGGGCTGCATGGAGATCTGCGTGCGCGATTCGGGCAGCGGCTTTGCCGATGGGAAAAAGGCGGAAATCGATGAGATGCTGCGCACCTACGACAGGCAGGCACCCAAGCTCACGGGCAACAGCATCGGCGTACTGAATGTGCAAAAGCGCATCAAGCTGCTCTGCGGCCGGGAATACGGCCTTTCATACACGGAAAACGAGGCGGGCGGCATCACCGCCCATATTCTGCTGCCGCTGGAGGGGGAGACAAAATGAACAATCTGCGTGTGCTGCTGGTGGATGATGAGATCATGATCCGGGAGGGCTTCAAGCGCCTGTTCGACTGGGCTGCGCACGGCTGCGAGGTGGTCGGCGAGGCGGCGGACGGCATGGAGGCCCTCGCGCGGATTGACGCGCTGAATCCGGACATCGTCATCATGGACATCAACATCCCGATCATGAACGGCCTGAAGGTCATCGGCCTCAGCCGCATCAAGCACCCGGATACGGCCTTTATCATCGTTTCCGGCTACGACGATTTCTCCTACTGCCGCGAGGCGCTGCGCCTGCAGATCACGGACTACATCCTCAAGCCCGTGAACTACGAGGAGTTCGGCACCTGCATCGACAACCTGAAAATCTCCATGTTCCATCGGAAGAACGAGCAGAAGGCGGAGCCGCAGGAGGAGCGCACCATCGTCTCCGTCACCCGCTATATGCAGGAGCATCTGGCAGAGGAAATCAGCCTGTCCGTGCTCGCGGAGGAATTCCATCTGAGCCCGCAGTACATCAGCCAGCTGTTCAAAAGCGAGATCGGCGTGGGCTTTTTATCCTATCTGACCAGCATCCGCATGGAGAAGGCGAAAAAGCTGCTGCTGTCCACCGCGCTGTCCATCGCGGAGGTATCCGAGCAGTCCGGCTATGGGGATTACCGGGTGTTCACCAAGACGTTCAAGAAGTCCGAGGGCGTCACGCCATCCCAGTACCGGCGGGATTTCCTGGAGGATTCGGGCAAGAGCAAGGCATAAAAGCGCAAAGAGAGACCGGAGCTGCGGCTTCGGTCTTTTGCTATGTAATACTGTTTTCAAATAGAAACAGCCAAGTGCTAAGCCCCGTCAGGTAACGCTTCGCTCCCTGACTGCTTTGACCGAATGGCTTCGCCACGTGGGGATACGTTGGGCTGCCGCCCAAACCTGCCTGAGGGATTTCATCCCTCAGACTCCCTTCTTCGCTTCGCGTTTATTGCTCGTTTCTATCAGAAAAGAGTATAAATCTTTCCGCACAGTGTCGTTCTCGGGCACAGAGCTTCATGATTCACGGAACTTTGTCGGTGATGCCGGTTTCTATAAAATGAACACAACGGCCTATAATGGGAGCCTATTCTGCCGGGCAGGAAAGTCATATAATACAGCCATAGAAAAAAACAGAACAATCTGTTCCCGATTGAAAGGAGAAAGCAAAATGGAAAAGAGATCTCTTCGTGAAACGGTGTTCCTGATTCTGCGCGCGGTGGCTGTCGCGATGGGCGTGGCCGTGGTGGTGCTGTCCTGTCTGAGCAGCCTGGAGATCAAGAGCGCCGTGACCATGCTGGGCATTGGCCTGAGCTGCGCCGACATTGCGATGCTGGAGAACAAGTGACATGAAGATTGTGGTGATCCACGGGCAGAGCCACGAGGGGAGCACCTGCATGGTGGCCAGAATGCTGGCGCAGCAGGTGGGCGGAGAGATCGAGGAGTTCTTTCTGCCGCGCGACTTTGACAAGCCCTGCCTGGGCTGCTACACCTGCTTTGAGAAGGGGCTGTCCAGATGCCCGCACTACGCTGCGCTTGCGCCGCTGGAGAAGGCCATGCTGGAGGCGGATCTGCTGATCCTGGCCAGCCCGGTGTATGTGTACCATGCGACGGGACAGATGATGAGCCTTCTTGACCACTTCGGCACCTGGTGGATGATCCACCGCCCGAGACCGGAAATGAGCCGAAAGCAGGCCGTCGTCATCGCGACCGCCGCCGGCGGGGGTATGAAGAGCACCATGAAGGACATGGCCGACAGCCTGGAAATGTGGGGCGTGCGCAAGGTGTACCGTCTGGGCTTCGGCGTGCAGGCTGCAAAGCCCGATGACATCCCGGAGAGAATCCGTGCATCGATTGAAAAAAAGACGGCCCGGCTGGCGAAAAGGATTAAAGAAGACGCGGGCAGGCAAGGATGCAATGCCCGCGCAAAGAAGTGGTTCGCCCTGATGCGCCTGGCCCACAGGCTTGCCTCGCCGATGGGTCCGGACTACGAGTATTGGAAGGCGCAGGGCTGGCATGAAAAGAACAGACCCTGGCGGACGTAAGACAGTTTTGATGGCGTGTGCGGACAGAGCCGCACGCAGTGAGGAGGAAGAACGATGAAATCCCTGCAAACCATTCAGAAGACCTTTGGTGTGTTTAAGACGCTGACGAAGATCGGCATGATCCTGTCCTTTGTCTGGGCGGGACTGGCGGCGCTCGGACTGATTTTCGGCGTGATTTGGTACAATGGCGGCAGCGTCGTGGGCCTTGATCAGGCGCTGATGCTTGATCTGACCGCGACCGGCGGGCTGAACGAGATGATCGCCGTGCTGCTGGTGGACACCGTCTTTGCGCTGACGGACGGCATCCTGCTGGCCTTTGCGCTGCGCTATTTCAAGGCGGAGCTGGCTGACGGCACGCCCTTTACGAAGCGCGGTGCGGACGAAATCCTGCACCTGGGCATCCGCAACATCGTGCTGCCGCTGGTGGCATCGATTCTGGCGGCTGTCGTCTGCCAGCTCTTTGACCAGCTGCACAGCGCCGGCCGCGACTGGGGCAACCTGAGCAGCCTGTGCACGGGCATCGCGCTGATTCTGGCCTCGATCATCTTCCGCTACGGCGCGGAGCTGGAGGAGCAGGTCAAATGAAAGCGTTCATTCTGGCAGCACTCCCGTGGGTGATGTGCGGTCTGGCTGTGGCTGTGCTCTGTGCCTCGATGAGCAGCATGAAAAAGAGCGACGACCCTGAGCTGCGCACCAGGCTGTCCGTCGGCCTGGCGCTGGGGCTGATGTTCGGCACGGCGCTCAACAGCCTGGGGCTGTGGGGGAATCACGGCATCGGCTTTGCGCTGGGCCCGATGTGGGGCTTGGCGCTGGCGGCACTGATGGAGAGCAGAAAGAAGTCCTGAGCGCTGGCGAAAGGATGTACAGCACAAAGGCTGCGGCAAAAGGCGGCATGCAGCACAGGAAGGGGAGAAAAGTATGAAGATTCTCGTTTTCAACGGAAGCCCCAAGCGGGAGAAGAGCGACACGATGCACATCACCCGCGCGTTTCTTGACGGCATGCAGGACGCGGCGCCGCAGGAGATCAAGATCATCGACGTGATCGATCAGCATATCGAATACTGCCGCGGCTGCTTTGCCTGCAAGCGAAACGGCGGAACCTGCGTTCATCAGGACGACATGCGCGGGATTCTTCAGGAGATTCTTGCCAGCGACCTGCTGCTGTTCAGCTTCCCGCTGTACAGCTACGGCATGCCTGCGCCGCTGAAAAACCTGATTGACCGCACCATGCCGCTCTCCTCGATGGCGATGAGCAGGGTGGGCAACCGCTATGAACACGTCGGACAGGCGGATTTCTCGCATCTGCGCTACCTGATGATCTGCGGCTGCGGGTTCCCCAACAGCCGCGATAACTTTGAGCCGGCCGTGGCGCAGTTCCGTCTGATGTTCCCGAACCACCACACGATCATCACCGTGCCCGAAAGCCCGATGTTCAGCGCGCCGGAGGCGGCGGTGGTCACCGTGCCGAGGCTGGCGCTGGTCCGGGAGGCGGGCAGGGCGTATGCCGCAGACGGCGCGATCGACGCGGCGCTGCTGGCTGGGATCGGCTCGCCGATGATCCCGGAGGAGGCCTACGCGCAGATTGTGAACGGCGGCGTACAAGGAGTGGGCGCCTGAAGGTGCAGAAATCAGGATACCTGGCAGAAAGGGAGAAAAACGATGAAGAGCAAGGAAAACGGTGAGCTGAGGGCCTATCTGCTGTGGGCGTTTGTCATCGCGTGGGCGCTGCAGCTCGCTGCAAGCGCGATGTACTGGCGGGGAAACGGCGGCGCGTACACCGCGCTGCTGTCCCTTTCCATGTTTGCGCCGATGCTGGCAGCGGTGCTTTCGGGGACCGGCCTGCGCGGCATGGGCTGGAAGCCGCGCCTGAAGGGCAGCATCCGCTGGATTCTGGCTGCATGGTTTGTGCCGGCTGTGCTGGGCACCGCCGGCGCGGCGCTGTATTTTCTGCTCGTGCCGCAGGCGCTGGATCTGTCCTTTGGCTATCTGTATGCGGCGATGGGCGCGGAGCAGGCCGCTCAGTTGGAGGCCAGCGGCCTCTCGATGTCCGCAGTCGCGCTGAGCAACGTTCTTGCTGCGCTGACGTACGCGCCGCTCATCAATACGTTCTTTGCCGTCGGCGAGGAGGCGGGCTGGCGCGGCGTGATGTATCCAAGGCTTAAGCAGCGCTTTGGCGCCGCCGGAGGCCGGATCGTCGGCGGCGTCATCTGGGGCGTCTGGCATTGGCCGATCATGGTGTTGACGGGCTATGAATACGGCACGGCGTACTGGGGCGCGCCGGTCACCGGGCCGCTGCTGTTCTGCCTGATTGCGACGGCGATGGGCATTCTGCTCGACTTCCTGTACGAGAAAACGGACTGCATCTGGGTGCCCGCGCTGGGACACGGCGCGATCAACGCCTTTGCCGGCGTTCCGATGGTTGTCCTCAATCTGGCGTACAGCTCGTGGCTGCTGCTTGGGCCGCTGATGGTCGGCCTCGTTGGCGGACTGCCGATGATCCTGCTGGCGGCAGCGCTTTGCGGCAGGACGGCGAAGAAAACGGCCTGAGGGCTGCGGGCCGCGACTGGCCGGGGTGAAAAAAGCGGGAATTGCGGTTGAACAAATCGGCTCTGCGTGCTATCATAAACAGGTGGATCATACGCAGAGGAGGCCCGTACATGGCAGAAAACCGCATCACAAAAAAAATCCTGAAGAACCATTGGACCTACAACTGGTGGAAGTACCTTCTGCTGGTCGGTCTCTGCGCTGCGCTCGTCGATGTGACGTTCGCCATGACGGCCTACCGGCCGCCGGAGGAGAAGAAGATCGAGATCTACATCCTGAACGACTACTGCAACACAGCCGCCATGCAGGAGGAATTTGAGCCGGCGTTCTTCGCGGCGCATCCGGAGCAGGAGGAGCTGACCATTCAGAACATCAACCTGACCGGCGGCGACATGTACGCGTCCATGCAGTACTCCACCTATGTGGCAGCGCAGCAGGGTGACGTGTGCCTGATGCCCCGGGAGGAAATTGAAAAGCTCACGGCAGACGGTGCGGACTATGCGTTCATGGATCTGACGCCGTACATCGAGAGCGGCGTGATCGACGTGCAGGACATCGACCTGACGGACGGTATCATGAAGAGCAGCGCCGGCGAAGAGAAGGTTTACGCGGTTCCGGCGGATTCGCTCTATGGCCTGCTCGCCTACGGCAATGATCCGGCGGACAGCTTCCTGTGCATCATGGACTACAACGGCAACGAGGACACCTCTGCGGCGGTGCTGAGCATGATGATTGAGCGCTACAGCACGGAAAAGCCTGAGGGCTACGACAGCAAGACGCAGCAGAATCAGACGGCGTTGTTTTAAGCTTTGATGAACGGATTTATGACAAGGATTTAATAATCATGGGATCGACAGGGTGATACGGCTTGTATCGCCTTGTTTTTTGGCCCTTGCCAAGAGCAGAGGATGCGAACTGTCCGCTTGACAGAAACAGCCAGATGTTGTATCATAAATCACATTCGCGGCACAAGATATGGTGTCGCTCGATTTATGCTTGTACAATATGTTTGATTTTGTATCATTTCGTATACATGAACAGCCTACGGATGGGGGATATGGGAATGCCGGATTACATCATCAAGCGGGACGGCCGCAGGGTTGCTTACGAGGAAGAGAAGATTGCCGGCGCGATTCTGCGCGCCTTTGAGGCGGCGGACAGCGCCAAGGGCGAAGAGGAAGCGCAGCGCCTGGCGCATCTCGTGACGCGCGAGGTGAACCGCGACGAGAGCATCGACGTGCCGACGGTCGAGGGCGTGCAGGACACGGTGGAGAAGGTCCTCATCGACGAGGGCTATGCCAAGACGGCCAAGGCCTACATCCTCTACCGCGCGGAACGCAGCCGCGCGCGAGAGGCCAAGACCCGCCTGATGCACATTCTGCAGGACATCACCTTCAAGGATGCGGCGGACTCCGATGTCAAGCGCGAGAACGCGAACATCGACGGCGATACCGCGATGGGCACGATGCTCAAGTACGGCAGCGAGAGCGCCAAGCAGTTCTACGACATGTATGTGCTCAATCCCGAGCATGCAAGGGCGCATCGCGAGGGCGACATCCACATTCACGACCTGGACTTCCTGACGCTGACGACGACCTGCACGCAGATCGACCTGACACAGCTGTTTGAGGGCGGTTTCTCCACCGGCCACGGCGTGCTGCGCGAGCCGCAGGACATCGGCAGCTACGCGTCCCTGGCGTGCATCGCCATCCAGTCCAACCAGAACGACCAGCACGGCGGCCAGGCGATCGCCAGCTTTGATTACGACATGGCCCCGGGCGTGGCGAAGACCTACGTGAAGGAATACCGCCGCGCGCTGGGCGCGGGCCTGGATCTTGTGCTTTTGCACCATGCCGGCGACGACGACGCGAAGGCGCTGCTGCGCCAGATCAAGGCGGAGACCGGCTTTGTGCCGACGCTCAAGCCGAACGCGGAATTTGAAAACGAGCTGCGCAGCCGCCTGCTGGAGATGACCGACGGGGAGACCGCCGACCGCATCATGCGCTACGCGATCAACCGCGGCTACCGCGAGACGGAGCGCCGCACCTATCAGGCGATGGAGGCGTTCATCCACAACCTGAACACCATGCACTCCCGCGCGGGCGCGCAGACGCCGTTCTCCTCGATCAACTACGGCATGGACACCTCACCGGAGGGCCGCATGGTCATGCGCAACCTGCTGCTGGTGACCGAGAGCGGCCTGGGCCAGGGTGAGACGCCGATCTTCCCGATCCAGATCTTCCGCGTGAAGGAGGGCGTCAGCTACAACCCGGGCGACCCGAACTACGACCTGTTCCGCCTGGCGTGCCGCGTGAGCGCCAAGCGCCTGTTCCCGAACTTCTCGTTCGTGGACGCGCCGTTCAACCTCAAGTATTACAAGCCGGGCCAGCGCGAGACGGAGATCGCCTACATGGGCTGCCGCACCCGCGTCATCGGCAACGTGTACGATCCGACCCGCGAGGTCTGCAACCGCCGCGGCAACCTGTCCTTCACCTCCATCAACCTGCCGCGCATCGCGATTGAGGCGCAGGGCGATCTGGACAGGTTCTATGCGATGCTGGACGAGCGCATGAAGCTGGTCATCGAGCAGCTGGACGAGCGCTTTGAGATTCAGGCGCAGAAGAAGGTGCGCAACTATCCGTTCCTGATGGGCGAGGGCGTCTGGATGGACAGTGAGAAGCTCTCCTGGGACGATGAGGTGCGCGAGGTGCTCAGGCACGGCACGCTGTCCGTGGGCTTCATCGGCCTGGCGGAGACGCTGGTCGCGCTCATCGGCGAGCATCACGGCCAGAGCGAGCGTGCGCAGAAGCTGGGCCTTGAGATCATCGCGCGCATGCGCGCGCAGCTGGACGAGCTGTCCGCGCAAAGAAAGATGAACTACACGTTGCTGGCCACCCCGGCAGAGGGCCTGTCCGGCCGCTTTGTGAAGATGGACCGCGCGCGCTACGGCGTGATCCCGGGCGTGACCGACCGCGAATACTACACCAACAGCTTCCACGTGCCGGTGTACTATCCCATCAGCGCGTATGACAAGATCAAGCTGGAGGGCCCGTACCACGCGCTGACCAACGCGGGCCACATCTCCTATATCGAGATGGACGGCGATCCGACGAAGAACCTCGACGCGTTCGAGTCCGTCGTGCGCGCGATGCACGACGCGGGCATCGGCTACGGCTCCATCAATCATCCGGTTGACCGCGACCCGGTCTGCGGATACAACGGTATCATCGGCGACTGCTGCCCCAAGTGCGGCCGTCAGGAGGAAGAGGTGCACTTTGAGCGCATCCGCCGCATCACGGGCTATCTGGTGGGCACCATGGACCGCTGGGGCAACGCGAAGCGCGCCGAGGAGCACGACCGCGTGAAGCACGGCGTGCAGGACAAGCAGGAGTAAGCATCATGGAAATTCGATTGGCGGGCGTTGTGCCCGAGTCGATCGTAGACGGGCCGGGCTATCGCCTGGCCGTCTTCGTTCAGGGGTGTCCGCACGGCTGTCCCGGCTGCCACAACCCAGGAACGCACGACCCGGCGGGCGGAACGCTGGCGGACACGGAAACGGTGATCGCACAGATGGGCAAAAACCCGCTTGTGCGCGGCGTGACGCTCACCGGCGGGGAACCGATGATGCAGGCCGCGGCGCTGTGCGAGATCGCCCGGGCGGCCCGCGAGAGGGGCCTGAATGTCTGGTGCTACACGGGCTATACGCTGGAGGCGCTGGTTCGGGAGAACGACCCGGACCGCATGCGCCTGCTGGGCCTCATTGACGTGCTGGTGGACGGCCCGTACATTGCCCGCGAGCGCTCGCTGGAGCTGCTCTACTGCGGCAGCAAAAACCAGCGCCTGATCGACATGAACAGGACGCGCGAGGCAGGGGATATCCGCCTGTTCGAGATGGAAGCCTGGTGAGCGCCGGGCGGCTGCAGGCGGGAATCCGCTGCGGCGAAAGGCCGTTTGGCAACCCAGAAAAGACGCTGAAAAGACGCGTCTTTTTTTGTTTGTTTTTTTGCCCGAAAAGACCCCGAAAAACCCTGTCTGTTGTTTGAAAAAACGTGTAAAAAATGGTATACTATCATAGTAAGAAAATGCGGCGAAACGGACATTTTGCATGGCCTGATCCCGCAGAGCTGCGGAGGGTTCCATGATCCTTCATTTGGGCGATGACGTCTCCGTCCATACGGCGGACATCATTGCAATCATCGATCTGACCGACAGCCACAGCGCTGTCACCGGCGCGATGCTGCAGGATATTCGCCGCCAGAACCGCATCCTGGCCAAGCAGGGCATCACCGCCAAATCTGCGGTGATCTGCGCGGGCGCAAGACGCCCCGGCGGCATCACGGAAAACGCGCGCGTGTATCTGTCACCGATCTCCACGGTGACGCTGATGCAGCGCGCACATGAAATGACTTTTACGGGCGACCGCATGCTGGGAAAACCCGGCACTGCGGCCTCCGGCATGGACGACGAAGAAGAGATGGGGAAACGAAATGGATAATCGCGAAAACCTGAACGAGAACGAGGAAATCAAGAACCTGCAGGCCTTTGAGGAGCAGGAGAAGGTGACCGAGGCCTACGACGAGAATCAGATTCAGGTGCTTGAGGGCCTGGAGGCCGTGCGCAAGCGCCCGGGCATGTACATCGGCTCCACGGACGAGCGCGGTCTGCACCACCTGGTGTACGAGATCGTCGACAACGCGGTTGACGAGGCGCTGGCCGGCTACTGCACCGAGATCGTCATCACGCTGCATCAGGACGGCTCCTGCTCCGTGCAGGACAACGGCCGCGGCTTTCCGGTGGGCCTGCATCCCAAGCTGGGCCGTCCGGCGGTCGAGGTCTGCC
>CAMFCQ010000069.1 GCA_945948915.1 uncultured Clostridia bacterium
GTCAGGGAGCGAAGCGTTACCTGACGGCTGGTTATTGCATGGCCGATTTTATTTGTGAGTAGTATCACATAACAACAGCTTCGGCGAAACCGAAGCTGTCTTCATATCCAAATTGTGTGCGCCGCTCACATCTTACCGCCTATCGTCTTCAGGTGCTTCATCACCATCTGCGCCACGATGCCGGTGAGCACGCCCGTCACCACGCCCGAGATCATCAGAATCGGCAGGTAGGTGACCAGCAGCTGCGGCGTATTGAGCATCAACACCGCCACCAGGATCTGGCCGACGTTGAAGAACACCGCGCCCAGCGCGCTCACGCCGATGACGCTGACGCCGCTGACGCGGCTGACGAGGATCATCACCACGAGCGAGAACAGGCCGCCGCCCAGCGAGTAAAACATCGCGTTCATGTTGGTGTAGATCAGCCAGCTCATCAGCGCCTTGAGCAGCATCAGGATGAAGGACTGCCTGATGCCCAGCATGTACAGGCTGTAGAGCAGCACCGAGTTGGCCAGGCCCAGCTTCACGCCGGGAATCGCCGCCGTCAGCGGAAACTGGCGTTCAATCAGGCCAAAGACCAGCATCAGGCTGGTGAGCAGGCCGGAGACCGCCACCTGCTGCGCGCGCTTATTACGCATGAAACTCCATCCTCTCTTCGGGCAGCTGCCGCTCAGTCCTCAGCAGGGATCATTTCGATGCTGACGCCGTTGGGCAGGCAGATGATGTAGGTGCCCAGAATGCGGTTCTTATAGGTGTCCACGTGCACCTCGCCCTGGCCCACGCAGTCCTGGTTCTCACAGGTGGAGGACTCCATGTACACCGTCTCCGGCGTGATGTGCACCTTGTTGATCCTGCCGTCGTCCTGCTTGAGGGTGATGATCTTGTCGCGGTCCATCGGAATTGGCTCGCCGTACTGGCGGCCGCCCACGGTCAGCACCACATAGCCCCGCACCTTCTCCGTCTTCGCCTGCGGCATCGGGCCGACCATCACCGCCTCCTGCGCAGGTTCCTGCGTGGGCTCGGCAGCCGGTTCCGCTGTCGGCTCAGCCGTCGGTTCCGGGGTGGCCTCCGGGACGGCGGTCACGGCCGTCTGCTCCGGCGTCGGCGCCGGTGTCGCATCCACGTATTCAATCGCGTCCGGCGCAAGCGTCGCGTCCGCAGTCTTTTTGCTCAGATCCGTTTTGGGCATGAGCCTGGATACGCCCAGCATCGCGACGGCAATGACGATCACCAGCGCGATCAGCATCAGGTCTTTCCTTTTCGGCATTGTGAAAAAGCCTCCCGGTCTTACTCTTCCTTGTCAAAGGACAGCTCAAGCTCGTTGGTGCCGTCCGCCCACAGGCGCTCCAGCTGGTAATACTCGCGATCCTGCTCGTGGAACACGTGCACCATCACGTCGCCGTAATCCAGCACGCACCAGCGGCCCTCGGTATAGCCCTCGCGGCGCTTGGCAAAGACGTCGGCCTTGGCCAGCTCCTCCTCCACGTTCTCCGCCAGCGCCTTCACCTGCGGCACGCTGCGGCCCGTGGCGATGATCATGTAGTCGGTGATGACGGTCATCTCATCCACCTTCAGCACGACGATATCCTTGGCGCGCTTGTCGTCAAGCGCCTTCGCTGCCAGCAGCGCAATCTCTCTCTGATCCATGAATTCATATCCTCCTGTTTGTTGGTCTTATTCCTCAGGCGTCCGGCTGTTCGCCGCTTCGTCCTGCGCCAGCTCCGGTTCATACATGGCCAGCGCCGCCAGCGTATCCGGATGCAGCGTCCTGCCCTGCTCCTTTACGTGTTCAAGGCTCATCCGCAGCGCGGTGTGCATCGCGCCGTCCAGATCCTGCATGCACTGCGCGCGCAGCGCCTCCAGCCCCGGATAGGGCTTTCTGTTCGGCTCGATCACATCCGCCAGATAGATGATCTTTTCAAGCCGCGTCATGTTCGCATGGCCCGTGGTGTGCCAGCGGATTGCGCCGAGCACCTCCTCGTCCTGCACGCCGTAGACCGACACCGCTACGCAGCGACCCGCCACGGCATGCATGAGCGCCTTGGATTCCTTCATGACCGGATCGACGTCCGCGTGCTTGGCCGCCTTCACCATCTGGGAGAGCGGCATGCACTTGGCGCAGTCGTGAAGCAGTCCCGCCAGCGCCGCCTTTTCCTCGTTCTCGCCGAAAACGCGGGCCATCTCCCGCGCGGTCTGCTCCACGCCGAGCGTGTGCTCAAACCGCTGGCGGTCCAGCTCCTTTTTCAGCTTGTATTCGATCTTATCGCGTTTCATCTTTCTCCGTCCCATACAGTCCGTGACTGCGGATATACCGTTCCACCTGCGGCGGCACAAGTCCCTCGAGCGTCCCGCCGCCGGCCAGCCGTGCGCGGATCCCGGTTGAGGAGATGTCCATCCGCTGCGCCGACAGGAACGCGATCTGTGCGCCGCGTGCGCGCCAGACATCTGCGGCTTCTCTCGTCTGTGCCTCGTCCTCGCCGGGTCGCATGACCACCAGAAATGCGCACAGGCGGATGACATCCTCCGCGCGCCGCCAGGTATGCAGCACCCGCAGCGTATCCGCGCCAATCAGGTAGTGAAAACGGCAGTCCGGCATCTTGTCCTTCAGGATGCTCAGCGTGTCAACCGTGTAGATGACGCCGCTGCGCTCAATCTCCTCCGTACACACCGCCATGCCGTCCTCGCCCTCGATGGCCAGTCGCACCATGGCCAGCCTATGAAGCTTATCCTCCAGGCCCGCGTGCTTGTGCGGCGGATTGCCAGACGGCAGGAACAGCACCTGCTCCACCGCACCGCTGCGCAGCGCCGCGCGCGCCATGTTCAGATGGCCGCAGTGAATGGGATTGAAGCTGCCGCCCATCAGTCCGATCTGCCGCACTGTCCTCCCACTCCTTTACAGGCAATTGACACACATTAAGATATTATACCAAATCCCGCCCCGTTTTCAAAGAGGAAACCGGATACAATTTTGAAAACCGGCAAATTCTACGGATACGATCATCAACCCGAGGGGAGGGCGTATCCATGATGTCGCCGTTTGACCGCAAGAACAGGCTCGCCTCCTGCCTGGACCGTCTGGCGCTGCGCGCGCTGCTGCTTGCGCTGTGCGTGGGCTATTTCTTCTTTCTCTGGCGCAGCGGTCTGCCCAGCCTGCTGTGCGGCGGCGCGCTGTTCGTGCTCGTCCTGCTCGCGCTCATGCTGCTGGAGCGCCGTACGCTCAAGCGGCGCGACCGCATGCTGCGCGAGCGCGTCGGCGGGATGATCGCCCTGGAGGAGCTGATCATGCTCCCGGGCAAGGCCGCCTGCCAGCGCGTGTGCGACCTGCTGTGCGAGACGCTTTCCGCTGAGCCCTGCGGCAGCGCCGTCATGCGCTACAGCGGCGAAACCTGGCTCGTGCGGTGCGCGCAGGTTCTTCAGGGTGCCAGCGCTTCGCAAGGCGACGTGCTCAGCGCCCACCGGGCCCGTGTGGAATGCGGCGCGGACAAGGTCGCACTCGTCTCCACCGCCGCCTTCTCCCCGGAGGCCACGCGCGCCGCCGAATGGGCCGACCCGCCCGTGCGGCTGATCTCCGGCCGCCAGCTGGCGCTGCTCTTCGGCCGCCTGCATCCGGCGACGGACGAGGAAATCGCCCGTCACGCCCAGCGTCAGAAGAAGCCCTTCTCCTGGCAGCGCATCCGCGCCCTCGCGCTCGCGCCGGCCAAGCTGCGCCGGTATCTGCTGTGTGCGTTTCTGCTGCTTGCGTTCTACTTTGCCGCGGGATCGCTGGCCGCGCTCCTGGCAAGCCTTCTGTCCTTTGGGCTGGCGATCCTCTGTGACCGGGAAAACAGAAGGAGCTTCACACTGTAATGCGACCTCCTCTTTTGGGGATACGTCGGGCTGCCGCCCAAACCTGCTTGGGGCGCTGCCCCAAACCCCGCAAGGGACATTGTCCCTTGACTCTTTTTCGCTTCGCGCGATGAAAAGCAGGGCTTCACTCATCGCCGTAAATGCGCCGCATCTCGGGCGTGAAGCCCCCCTGTGCGTCGTGCGTGATGAGCATGGGCTGCACGTGCAGGCCGGGCCTTCCGCCCTTGAGCCCCTCCGCGAGCACGAGCTTCGGGCTGCTCGTCTCCCTCGCGACGACAAAGCGCACGCGCTTGGGCTCCACACGGGCCGCGCGCATGGCGTCGCATAATTCCAGAAAGCGCGGCGCGGGGAACACGCAGCACAGCCTGCCGCCGTTTTTGAGCACCCGGCCGCACGCTGCGATCCATTCTCCCAGCGTGCAGCAGGAGTCGCTCCGCGACAGCGCCCGGGTCTCCTCCGGGCTCACCAGCCCCGCGCCCTCCTTCGTATACGGCGGGTTCGTCACCACCAGATGACAGCATTCGTAGCCGATCATCTGCGCCGCCTCCCGGCAGTCCGCCTGATGCACGCGGATGCGGCCTTCCAGTCCGTTGATCGCCGCGCTGCGCGCCGCCATGTCCGCCACCTGGGGCTGGATTTCAAACGCGTCAAACGTCGTGTTCTCTGCCCGCGCGCTCAGCAGCAGCGGCAGCACGCCCGTGCCCGTGCCCATGTCCGCGACATGCTCCCCCTTTTTCACGCCGGCAAAGTCCGCCAGCAGCACCGCGTCCGTGCCGAAGCGGAAGCCGTCCGGCCGCTGCAGAATGCGCAGCCCGCCGCGCTGCAGGTCATCCAGGCGCTCGCCGGGTCGGATCAAAGCATCCATCCGTTCATCCTCCGCAGGCTCACAGCAGCAGCTGGTAGAGCCTGTACCGCTCGTCTGCTTCAATGTTGTAGCCCATGTCCACCGTATCAATCAGTGCAAAGCCAAGGCTTTCATACAGCCGGATGGCCGGTGCGTTCTTCGCGTTCACATCCAGCCGGATGGCGCGCAGCTTCTGCGCCTTCGCGTATTCAACCGCGAACTCCGCCAGCCGTCTGCCCATGCCGCGGCCGCGAAAATGCGGATGTACCGCCAGCGTGTGCACGACGAGCACCTGCTCCGGCGCAAGCTCCACGCCCCACGGGGCCTGCACGTAGGCGTTTTCCGCCCTGTGGCTGAGGATCACCGTGCCGGCGATCTGCCCGCTTTCCCGCAGGACAAACAGCGTGTCCTCCCGGATGGCGTCCTGAGCATCCTCGCGGATGGGATAAACGCCCTTCTTCCAGCCCGGGTAGTTGACCGTCTCTTCCAAATCATCGACCACGCTGTCGTAGAGCGCGCCCACCTCGTCTGCGTCGCGCAGCGCTGCTTTTTCAATCACATGTTTCACTCCTGCACTCAGAGTATTCTCATTGTACAAAATCCGCAGGCCGATTGCAACCGGGTTTGTCCCGATTTGCCGCCGACCCGCGGATTTTCAGACTGTGTTCACAGGAATGCCTCATGTTGTGCCGAACGGCTTGACGAACGCGCCGGACACATAGCCCGTATAGTTCGCCCACTGTACGTGCAGAAAGCCGTTTTCGCTCTCTCCAAGGACGGTCAGCACCATGCCGTAGGGCAGGACGTAGACCACGTCGCTGTTCGTGTTCGGCGCGGCGCGCAGGTTCAGACCATTGCTGCTCTCCACCACCACGCGGTACGCGCCCGCCTGCGGCGTGGCCGTGGGCACGGGCGTCGCCGCAGCCTGCACGGCATGCTCGCCAAAGCGCAGGTAGTTCGCGCTCGCATAGCCGCCGAGCGTGCCCACGCGCACCGGGTAGAAGCCGTTCACCGCCTCGCCCGTTACCACCACCTGAACGCCATAGGCCAGCGTGGCCACCACGTCGGAATAGGTGTTTGCGTCCGCGCGCAGGTTGAGGCCGCTGGCCGCAGTCACCGTCGCCATCCTTCCAGCAACCGGCTGCGAGGGTGGCGGCGTCTGCGTCGGCACAGCCGTCGGCGCCGGTGTGGCAGCCGCAGCCGGTGCATCTGTTGCCGTCTGGGCTGCGCTGTCAAGGCGCAGATAGTCCGCGCTGGCGTAGCCCTGCACCTCGCCGTAGCGCACCGGATAGAAGCCGCTTTCCTGCGCGCCCAGCACCGTCACCGACGTGCCCATGGGCATCGTCGCCAGCACCCGGCCGGACGCGTCCGCCGCGCTGCGCAGCTTGAGTCCGCTGCGGGCGGTCACCGTCGCCGTGCTCTGCTGCGGCGCAGTCGTCGCAAGGCCAAGCTCCTCGTCCGTCGCGGTATAGACGTGCTCGGCGGCGACATAGCCCGCCAGATCACCCAGCGCGACCGGCAGCATGCCGTCAACCGCTCCGCCGGTGACGCGGAGCATCGTGCCCTGCGGCAGCGTCATGATGACGCCTGCTGTGCGCGACGCACTGGCGCGCAGGTTGAGGCCGCTCTCCGGCAGCACGATCGCCGTCAGCTTCTGCGTCACCGGCACAGGCGTAGCCTGAGGCTTTTCACCGCCGCTTTCCGGCTGATCGAAGACGATGTAGTCGTTGGAGACGTAGCCCGTCAGCGAGCCCATCTGCACATGCGTCCAGCGCGCATAGCGCTCCAGCACCGTCAGCGTCTGGCCGTGGCGCAGGTGCGAGAGCACCGCGGCATTGACCGTCGGCGCGGCACGCAGGTTCAGCGTCTGGCTCTCGTCCGCCAGGGAGACGACCGCCGTGCCGAGGCTGACCACGCCCGCCGGCGTCTCATCCACCGCCTCGTCGATCACGCTGATGTATTCGTTCTTCACATAGCCGCTGAGCGTGCCGTACTGCACGCGGCTCCACGCGCTGCCCATCTCCAGCAGCGTCACCTGCGTGCCGTGCGCCATCGTTGCCAGGATGGCGGAGGACGTGCTCGCCTCACTGCGCAGGTTCAGGCAGTCCAGCGGATTGGACAGCGTGACCACGGCACTCTTGGCATCCGCAACCGGCTCGCTGCCCGTATCCTGTGTGCCGTCCAGAGACGGCAGGATCGTGCGAGTCATCGTGTAGCGCGTGCGCACCAGACCCGGATAGTAGAACGCCAGAATCTGGTCGTAGGTCATGCCCTCCTTCGCCATCTGCTGTGCGCCGCGCTGGCTCATGCCCACGCCGTGGCCGTAGCGCCTGGCCGTCAGCTTGAAGCCGTCTGCGGTCTGCGAGACGGAAAGCGTCTCGTTCTTGAGCACATTGATGGACAGGCCGCACAGGCTCTCCACCTGGCCAAAGTAGTCAAGCGTCACCGTCACATCGCCGTAGCCCGCGAGCGTCAGCCCCACATCGACCTTCTTATACACACGCGAAGGCTCATCGTACTTGGGCGTATGCGGCTGCACGCCCGTGATCGCCGTAATCGTCACCGAACCCGCGCCGACCAGCGCCGCGGCCTCCGTGCGCAGCAGCTCGGTGAGCGCGCTCACGCTGGTCGTGCCGTTGCGGTAAAGCGTCACCGATTTGGCTATCGATGCGCTGTTGCTCAGGTCGTACGGGTCATCCTTGATCGTCAGGTAGCTGTACGAGCCGCTGCCCCAGGCGTTGGCGACGGATTCCGTCTGGCCGCCGTTGGAGGCGGTGTAGTAGCTGGCCATGTATTCGCCGTTCACCGTGCCGACGATTCCGCTCGTCTCCTGCACGGCCTGCGCGCAGCGCTCGTTGCCCGAGGGCGTGCCGTTGTACACCTGGTCGCTCGTGGTGTCCACCACGTCATAGGTCGCCGCCTGCGCGCTCATCTTCTTGAGCGCATAGGTGCGCGCCGCCACAGCCTGCGCCTTGAGCGCCTCCAGCGGGAAGGAATTGTCCATCTCATAGGGCAGCACGCCGCGCATGTAATCCTCCATGTACACATGCACCACGATCTGCACATTGCCGCCCTTGGCAATGAACTCGATGTCGCCGGGATAAAGGCTCCTGGGCTGCCTGGCCTGCGCGATGTATACGCCGTTGTTGCCGCTGGTCTGGTGGCGGCGGAGCTTGAAGCGGCTGCCCATCGTCTGCGTCTGCCCGTCCATCGTCAGCAGCAGCGTGCCGCCGCTGTTGTACACCGTCAGTCTGGCGCCGCGCGAAAGGGCGCGCGAAGCGTCCCCGCCGATGGAGTAGCTGCCGTCGATCGTCACATCCACCGATGTATTGGAGGCGATTGAAGACAGATACACGCGCACCGTGCCGGACACCGTCGTTCCGCTCACAACGCCGCTGTCTGCCCAGGCCGCTGGAACCGGCAAAAGCGCAAGCAGCGTAAGCAGCAGCGCAGCAAGCCTTTTTGTCTGTACCATGGTCACGTCCCTCTTTCGTCCGGTTTTTCCTGCTTCTGCATGCAGGACATGCGAATCACAAAAGCAAACGCATTGTACCATATTTCCGCGCCGTTTGTAAATCGCGCGAAGGCTGTCAATGCCTGTCATTCCTTGTCGTTCTTGCTGACATTTCCAGCGTGCGCGGCTTGTTGCGTGCGCGCTTTTCTGATATAATGACACCATCATCCCGTATGGAGGTCACAAATCACGATGAAAAAACTGGCTGCCGCGCTGCTGCTGTGCGCACTGTGTCTTGCGCTTGTCCTCCCCGGTCAGGCCGACATGAACCGCTACAGCTCGGTCTTTATGGATACGTTCGACACGGTCATCTCCCTGATCGGCTTTGCCGACAGCCAGGAGACATTTGACGCCTGGTCGAGCCTCGTGCACGAGCAGTACCTGTACATGCACAAGCTCTTTGACACCTACAACAGCTACGAGGACGAGGGCATCGTGAGCGTCTACACGCTCAACCAGCGTGCCGCTCAGGAACCGATCAAGGTCGATCCGATCCTGTACAGTCTCCTCAAGTTCTGCAAGAGCAACTATGAACTGTGCCGGGGACAGACCAACGTCGCCATGGGCGCCGTGCTCTCCATCTGGCACGATTACCGCGAGGCGGGCCTGAACGACCCGGAAAGCGCCGCGCTCCCGCCGATGGAGGCGCTTCAGGCGGCGACGGCCCATATCGATATCGACAATCTGATTCTCGACGACGAGCACATGACGGTGTTCTATGCGGATCCCGAGCTGAAGCTCGATGTGGGCGCGGTGGCCAAGGGCTACGCGACCGAGATCGTGGCACAAATGCTGCTTTCCAGCGACATGGATTCCTTTATCATCAGCGCAGGCGGCAACGTGCGCCTGGGCAATCCCCCGCTGGACGGCCGCAAGGGCTGGGGCGTGGGCATTCAGGACCCGGACGGCGCGGTCTTCGGCCTGTCGGACATCGTGGAGACGCTGTTTGCCGCCAACACCTCGGTTGTCACCTCCGGCGACTACCAGCGCTTTTACACCGTAGACGGCGTGAACTATCATCACCTGATCGACCCGGACACGCTGATGCCCGCCGCGCATTTCCGCTCCGTGTCCATCATCACCGAGGATTCCGGCCTGGCGGACATGCTCTCCACCGCCGCCTACCTGATGCCGTATGAGGAGTCCCGCGCGTTCATCGAATCGCTTGACGGCACGGAGGCCATCTGGCTCTTCCCGGACGGCACCAAGCAGATGACCGACGGGGCGGCGAAGATCGCCAAGTCCCGCGGCGCGACGAACAACTGACGCGCTTGCAGACGCGAAGCGAAGAGGGGAGTCTGAGGGACTGCGTCCCTCAGGCAGGTTTGGGACCGGAGCCTGCCGCCGCCGGTGGCGGAAACAGGCAGGCGGAGCGTCGGGAATCGCAAGGAGCGCCCAAAGGCGCGACTATGCGAGATCCCCGGGTCGGCAGCCCAACGTATCCCCATATGGCGAAGCCATTCAGACAAGGCAGTCAGGGAGCGAAGCGTTACCTGACATTGGATTCCTGAAAGATTCATCTGATTTGAAAACAGCATGAAATCCTTCTGCCTTCCCTCACGGGAAGGTTTTTTTGCATTCCTTCTTCCACCACAAAAAACGCAGCCCAGTTGCCTGGACTGCGCGATCGCCAAAGAATCCCAAAGTGCCGCTGCCGTCGTTTTTCACCCACCGCTCGCGGTAGGTCGGTGCCCTGTGACGCACTTCTGCCGTCCCCTGGCGTTCCAAGAACGGGGGCATGACATCCATGAATCAACATCCGGGCTCCTGTTATGAAAATGTAGGAGAAAATACAGACGACTGGCGCACACCCCAGGACATCTGACCCAGCGGATAACCCCCGCTGGTTTCTGGGATTATTATATCAGTCCCCCGAAAGCGTGTCAACGGTTTTCAGCCGTTTTCACCAGAGGAATCTTCCTTGGTTTGGGGAGTCTCCATGGGTTTGGGCGTGGCGACAGCGACGCCCTTCTGCGTCCTCGCAATCGTGACGCCCATCGCTTCCTCAAAGAAAGCGGCAGGCACATAGACCACGCCGTCCATCGTCGTGATGCGCGTATCCACCGGGATGAGCAGGCCGTCCTTCTGCCAGGTAATCCCCTTGGTCGTGTTGTCGCTCACCGTCCAGGAGACCGTGATGCGGCTGTCCTCCTTGTCCAGCGTGATGACGCGCCTGACCTGCGTTTCCTCCTCCGTCTCCTGGCTGTCGGTCTTCCAGCCGAGCGCCTCGGCCGTCGCCTCCAGCGGAAGCAGCAGACTGCCCTGTTCCTCCGCCGCATCGACGGCGACTTCCTTGCCGTCAACCAGCAGCGCTAGCGGAGCGGGCGTTTCCTCCTCCGCCGGCTCGGCCGTCGCCTCCATCGTCGCCGCAGCGGAGGGCTGGGCGGTCGCCGGCTCGGCGGTCGCCTGCTGCGCGGCCTGCGGCGTCGGGGTCGTCACGGGTGTGGTGTTCGCCGTGCATCCGGTGAGCGCCGCCGTGCCCGTAATCAGGCCGGCGGCAAGCAGAGCTTTTCTGGTATTGCTGCGCATATTCGCTGTTCCTCCTTGATGTTTCAGAACTTGCTATCAAGGATATGCAGGGAAGCATCCGAATATGCGGCCAGTTCGCTCTGCCGCACGCTTTTGCAGAAGAGGCCATTATGCGTTCTTCCGCGCCTCAATGCGCTCGGCCAGGTCCGTCAGGTACAGCCAGCGCTCCTCCGCCTCGGCAAGCGCCTGCTCCGTCTCCTCCTTGAGCGCCGCCAGCTCCGTCAGTTTCACAAAGTCGCTGGCGAATTGACCGATCTGCTCGTCGATCTGTGCGAGCTTTTCGTTCAGCGCCTCGATGCGCGCATCGATCGTCTCATAGTCTCGCTGCTCCTTGAAGCTCATGCGCAGCTCGCGCGGCTTTTCGCGGCGCTGTGCGGGCGCGGCAGACTCCGCTTTCTGTGCCCTGGCCGCCAGCTCCTGCTGCGCGGCCCGGTGCTCCAGATAGTCCGAGAAGGAGCACACGTACTGCGTGAGGCTCGCATCCTCCTCGAAGGCGAACAGCCTACCCGCCACGCGGTCCAGAAAATACCGGTCGTGCGAGACGACCACCACAGCGCCGCTGAACGCGGACAGGTAATCCTCCAGGATCTCCAGCGTCGCAATGTCCAGGTCGTTGGTCGGCTCGTCCAGCAGCAGCACGTTCGGCGCGGCCATCAGCACGCTGGCCAGATACAGCCTGCGCTTCTCGCCGCCAGAGAGGCGGTTCACCGGGGTCAGCTGCACGTCCGGCGGGAAGAGGAACTGCTCGAGCATCTGGCTGGCCGAAAAGCGGCCCTCCGGCGTCTGCACATACTCCGCGATGTCGCGCATGAAATCGATCAGGCGCAGGTCCTCATCGACCGGCGGGAACTCCTGCCTGAAGAAGCCCACCTTCACCGTCTCGCCCAGCACCACCGTGCCCGTATCCGGCGCCAGCTCGCCCGAGAGCATGCGCAGCATCGTCGTCTTGCCGCAGCCGTTGGGGCCGACGATCGCCATGCGCTCGTCGCGCAGGATCGTGTAGTTGAAGCCGGAGAGCAGCTGCCGGCCGCCCATGGCCTTGCCCACGTTTTCGCACTCGATGATCCGCCGGCCCAGCCTTGCGCTGGTGGAGGACAGCGCCAGCTTCGCCTCCGCCTGCGGGCCGCGGATGGCGCTCATCTCCTCAAAGCGCTGGATGCGCGCCTTCTGCTTGGTGCTTCTGGCCTGCGCGCCGCGGCGGATCCACTCCAGCTCGCGCCGCAGGATGGCGCTGCGCTTGCGCGCCGCGGCGCTTTCCATGTCCAGCCGCGCTGCCTTCTGCTCCAGATAGTAGGAGAAATTGCCGTCGTGCAGATACAGAGCGCCGTGATCCAGCTCCGCGATGCGGTTGCACACGCGGTCAAGAAAGTAGCGGTCGTGCGTGACCATCATCAGCGCGCCGCGATAGCCCGCCAGCCGGTTTTCCAGCCAGGCGATGGTCTGCGCGTCGATGTGGTTGGTCGGCTCGTCCAGCAGCAGCAGATCGACCGGGCGGATCAGCGCCGCGGCCAGCGCCACGCGCTTTTTCTGGCCGCCGGAGAACGTGCGCACATCGCTTTCAAAGTCCGTGATGCCCAGCTGCGTGAGCAGAGAGCGGGCCTCGTATTCGTCCGGCGCGCCGACGTCCTTTGGCGCGTCGCGCAGCACCTGCTCCACGCAGGTGCACGGCGCGTCATAGCTGGGCATCTGCGGGAGGTAGGAGACGCGCAGGCCGTTTCTGCGCATCACCACGCCCTCGTCCGGCTCCTCCATGCCGCACAGCAGCTTGAGGAGCGTCGATTTGCCCGTGCCGTTCACGCCGACCACGCCGATGCGGTCGTGCTCGCCGATATAGAGCGTCGCGTCGGTGAGCAGCTTTTTGAGCGTATAGCTCTTGGTGATATGCTCCGCGGAAAGGATCGCCGCCATGTCAGTTTTGCTCCTCCGTCGCCGCCGCGCCGGTTTCTGCCGTCTCCTGCGCGTCCTGCGTCTCCTGCGTTTCCTGTGCCTCCTGCGCAGCGTCCTCGCCGCTTATGGCGATCCTCGCGTCCGCCTCGGCGATCTCGCAGAGCATCTCGCGCGTGATCTCGCCGGCTGTCTCCGCCAGACGGTTGGCCTGCTCCTGCACCAGCTTTTCCAGCGTGTTGCGCATGCCGCGCGCGTTGCCAAAGTCCAGCCGGTCGGAAACGCTCATGCCCTCGAGCATCCCGCGCACCACCGCATTGGCACCGTCGCTCACGGTGTAGCCCTGACGCTTC
>CAMFCQ010000070.1 GCA_945948915.1 uncultured Clostridia bacterium
GGGGGGAGAATCGAAACTCCCCCCAGTCTCTCTGGCCCCAGCGGAGCGCGTTCCCTTCAGCAACGAATTCAATTCAAGTATCTTGTTAATGAACTTTAGCATCCAAAAGCATCTTTACTTTACAACGGAGGAATACTGTGAAATACACCTTTCTGCTTTATCCACACCAGAATGTGCGCTATCGCCAGTCGCTTGGGCTCCTGGCTGAGCAGGAGCTGCGCATGACGCTCTCTGCATTGGGCCATGACTGTGACGTGAAGATGGGTGACATCGGCGGCGCGGCGAGCCTGATGTTTGAGACGGAGGGCCTTTCGCAGCGCGATCTGCGCATGCTCAGCCAGCTGTCCAGCGTATATGTGATGTTTGAGCAGGCAGGCGGCGGCTTTTTGCCGATGGAGAACCTGCATCCGAACTACGTCGGCGAGGATCTGCCGGCGCTGCTCAAGTACAAGGGCAAGACGAACGAGATGTTCACTGACGGCATGATCACCATGGCGCTGGCTTCGAGCGCTTTCATCGGCATGCACGACAGCGATCTGACCGTCTGCGACCCCATGGCGGGCCGCGGCACGACGCTGATGCTGGCTCTGCGGCGCGGCTATCACGGCGTGGGCGTGGAGATCAGCAAGGCTGATGTGAAGGAAGCATGCGACTACATGACGCGCTACCTCGAGTTCCATCGCATCAAGCACAAGAAGACGGAGTGTGCACTGACGGTGAAGGGACAGGCAGGCGGCAGGGAGACGAGGTTTGTCTTCGCCGATACGGCGGAGCATTTCAAGGCGGGCGATACGCGCACGCTGCGCATGATCCAGGGCGACACGCGCGATGCGCTGGCGCTGCTCAAGGTGAAATCCGTGCACCTGATGGTCACGGACATCCCATACGGCGTGCAGAAGGGCACGGCGGGCAAGCAGGATTCCATCGGCGGGACGCTGGAAAAGGCGCTGCCCGCCTGGCACGACGCGCTCAAGCCCGGCGGCGTGCTGGCGATGAGCTTCAACACCTATGTGACCCGGCGCGCGGAGCTTGAGAGCCTGTGCCGGCTGGCGGAATTTGAGATTGTGGAGACCGGCAGCCTCGAGCACTGGGTCGAGCAGGCGATCAACCGCGACGTGATCCTCGCCCGGCGCGCGTAAGCTTTCGGCATTTCCAAAGGATACATATTCTGAACGTGTGCTGCGTATCCTTAATAACGAAGCACATCCACGGCCGGTCAGGCCGTGACAAAGACCATGTGTCCCTTTGGGAGGAGCTGAAACAGGTGGAATCTGTAAGATCAATTGAGCGCATGACGGTGGTACAGCTGCGCGAGCTGGCGAAGGAGCGCTGTGTGCGCCTGCCCTATGGTGTAAACAAGGCACAGATCGTGGAGCTGCTCAGCCGCGGGGAGGCGAAGACGGACGCGCCCGAGCAGAGCGAGGAGATCGGGCTGTACAAGCCCAAGCCGCTGGGATATTACAACGAGGAATACGGCACCAGCAACCCGGTCGTTCCCCGGATGATCAAGGCGGGACTTCTGGGCTCGGGACAGGGCGTGCTGGAGGTGCAGGCGGGCGGCTACGGCTTCCTGCGGGCAAACAACTGCTCGCCGGGGCCTGAGGACATCTACGTCTCCATCGCGCAGATTCGCCGGTTCGGCCTGCACAGCGGCGACTATGTCGTGGGCAAGACGCGCGAAAAACGCGTGGGGGACCGGTACAGCGCGCTGATGTACATCGACAGCGTGAACGGGGACAACCCGGAGGCCGTGCGGCTGCGCCGGCCGTTCGACTCGCTCACGCCGATTCACCCCAACCGCAGGCTGACGCTGGAAAACCCGGAGGGCGAAAGCGACCTGGCGATGCGGCTGCTGGATTTCATCGCGCCCATCGGCCTGGGTCAGCGGGCGCTGATCGTGGCCCCGCCCAAGGCGGGCAAGACCGTGCTGATCAAAAAGATTGCGCAGGCCATCCGCAGGAATCATCCGGACATCGAGCTGATCGTGCTGCTGATTGACGAGCGGCCGGAAGAGGTGACCGATCTCAAGCGCAGCGTGGACGTGCAGGTGGTGTACTCGACGTTCGACGCGCCGCAGGAAAACCACGTGCGCGTGGCGGACATGGTGTACGAGCGCGCACAGCGGCTGGTGGAGCAGGGCAAGCACGTCGTCGTACTGATGGACAGCCTTACGCGGCTGGCGCGCGCCTGCAACGCGCTTGCGCCCGGCGGCCGCGCGATGAGCGGCGGCCTGGCCCCGGGCGTGCTGCAGAGGCCGAAGCGCTTTTTCGGCGCGGCGCGCAACATCGAGGAGGGCGGCAGCCTGACGATCATCGCGACGGTGCTGGTGGAGACCGGCAGCCGGATGGACGACGTGATCTTTGAGGAATTCAAGGGAACCGGCAACGCCGAAATCCGGCTTGACCGGGCGCTCTCGGAGATGCGCGTGTTCCCGGCGATCGACCTGGCAAAATCCGGCACGCGGCGCGAGGAGCTGCTGCTGACGCAGGAAGAAGTGCAGGGCGTGCGTGCGGTGCGCAGAATCCTGTCGCAGGGACATACGCGCGAGGCCACGCAGCAGCTCATCGGCATGCTGGAAAAGACAGGAAGCAACAAAGAATTTTTTAAAAAGTTGCAGGAATGGCTTGCAATTTGGGAAAAAGAAGGGTATACTATACGAAGTCTCCGCTCAAGCGTATGAGAAAGCGCCTTGTCTTTGCGCTTTTCATGCGATAGTACTGCGGCATAAAGAGGTGAAAAACATGAAGGAAGGCATCCATCCGAAGTATCAGAAGGTTACCGTGACCTGCGTCTGCGGCAACACTTTCGTCACCGGTTCCACCAAGAAGGAGCTGCGCGTTGAAATCTGCTCCAAGTGCCACCCGTACTTCACCGGCAAGCAGAAGCTGGTTGACGCCGGCGGCCGTGTCGATCGTTTCAAGAAGCGCTACGGCATGTAATTGCAATACGAAAAGAGACGATCCGTTTGGGTCGTCTTTTTTGTTTACCTATAGGATAGAACGGAAACCGCAGCAGGTGCCGTTTATTGAGTTTTGACAGGCAGTTCGGAAGCGTGAGCAGGCATGGCCTACTTCTCTCCTGCGGGGAAAAGGTGTATACAGATCGCTGATGCGCTTTGGATATGAAAAAAGTCAGTAATTTGGTAAAAAGTCAAAGTTTTGCTACAAATACGTGAGCATATAGAACGAAAACCGAACGATGCCGGAACGAACGGCATGGTATGTTATAATCAATATTATTCGGGGGAGGGGGCCGTGCTTTCGCCATCTTTTTCGCATAAGTATTCAGAAGGCGAAGGATGCTGAAATCACAGCAAGGCCTGGTAAGGAAGATGTCTGGCAACAGGATTCTGTCGGATGAGAAGAGCATTGCAAACGTGTTTATGAATATGCCGGTTCCCGTGCACGCGCGGCATATCCTGAAGACACCGCAGGACGGCATGCCGGGCGAGGAAGGGGACGTCGCGTTCAACGACGCGTTCTTCAGGCTGACCGGATTCTCGCCGCGCGAGATCGAAGCGCAGTTCCAGGGCTACCTGAGCCGGATGGTGGTCGCGGAGGATCGGGAGCGGTACATGCAGGAGGTACGCGAGCTTTGCGAGTTTTCGCATGAAAAGATGATCACCTTCTGCGTGACGGTCAAGGGCGGACGGCGCATTCAGGTCAAGGAAAGGATGAACTCCATCCGTCAGGCGGACGGCTCCGTCTGGCTGTACGGCGCGGTGATGAACGCTCGGGAGGAACGGGTAGATCTGGCAAGGCCGGAGGCTGAGCCGGGCGCTAAGCGGATCACGGTTCAGACCTTTGGGTACTTCAACATTCTGATCGACGGCCAGCCGGTGGTCTTTGAGCACGAAAAGGCCAAGGAGCTGCTGGCTGTGCTGATTGACCGACAAGGCAGGTTCGTCTCCTCCGGGGAGATCATCAGCTGCCTGTGGGAGGACGAAGCGGTCAGCGAGAACACGCAGAGCCGCTGCCGCAAGGCGGCGTATCACCTGCGCAGGATTCTGGCGCAGTACGGCCTGGAGGATCTGCTGGAAAGCACGCCCAAGGGCTATCGCAGGATCAGGACGGAGATGATCGACTGCGACCTGTACCATTTTCTTGAGGGCGAGGAAGCATACCTTAATCGCTTCCGTGGCGCGTATATGTCTGATTATTCCTGGGCAGAGCAGACGCTGATCATGCTGACTTACAGAAAATAACGAAAACAATTAAATACTTTTCGAAATTTATTACAAAGAATGGAAAGAGAACGGAAAAGAATCGGCATATAGAACGGTTGTTGCCATATACTGCCCTCAGTGAAAGCGGTTTGGCGTGAAGGAGAGTTTTCAGCCTGCATGCCTGCCGCGCGCTCTGTCAGCCCGCTGTGATGGGCTGACTGCAAGAAGGTGTTCAGGCGTTCATGAATAGAGAATTCATCGAATCGTTTTGAATGGGAGGAATCAATATGAAGAGAGCGTATGTGAAGCCGGTGTTTCTGGCGGAAGAATATGTGGCAGCGTCAAATTATGTTGCTGCCTGTGGCACATTATCCTGGCTGCCGCAGCTGATCAAGTTTCCAACTGATACGCATACTAATGATGGAACGCATCTTTGTGAGAATCCGACTTGTGCTCATAATGTGGGATCTAACAGGAATCAGGCTATCATTATTAAAGGTAAATATGACACGAATACCTCATACAAGGATTACGCTGAATGGGATACGAGCAAGCGTCCCAATGCAGCTGAAGTTGAGTATTCGGCGACAAATGCCTATCTTTTCAATTCCGGACATGGAGCATGTGACTTTGTCTGGGATAATACGGGGTCGGACGTTGGCGTTTGGAAGCAGGATGAGAAGAGCAACTGGGTTGTCTCCCTGATCGGGAATTTCGGCTCCTTCTTCTATGGTTCTCCTGCGAATGGTTCGGGTCACAGGCCTGCAATCAACGGCATGGTGATTCCTTCCTGAATTCGGAGGCAGATGTGATATGAACCAGCCAGAGCGGCTGGTTCTTTTTGCAATGAGGAGTGATGGAATGGCATACACAAACGCGATACAGGAGGCTATGCAAAAGCAGGCGATGCTCCGTCGTCAGCCCTTGACGGTGAACCTTGAGCTGCTTCCTGTCTGCAATCTCGATTGCAAAATGTGCTATGTCAGAACGAGCGCGGCACAGGTGGAGCGCATGGGCGGCCTGAAACCTGTGAACGAATGGCTTGCATTTGCCGAACAGCTGCGCGCAGCAGGAACGTTGTTCCTGCTGCTGACTGGCGGTGAGGTCTTTTTGTATCCTGAATTGAAGCAGCTCTACACCAAGCTGTTTGAAATGGGATTCTCGATCACGATCAATACCAATGCGACGCTCATCGACGAGGAAGCCATCCAATGGCTCAGAGAGTATCCGCCCAGGTGCGTCAGCGTTTCGCTCTATGGTGCAAGCGAAGAAACCTACGAACGGCTTTGCGGAGCAAAAGGTATGTTTGAACGCGTGAAGCATGCAATCATCCTGCTTGCGCAAAACCATATCCGCTATGAGCTGAAGACAGTTTTCACGCCGCTCAATATCAATGATCTGGCGAATTGCTGTGCTATTGGGAAAAACCTTGGCGTTCTGCATGAGACAGGTTTCTATTCATTCCCGCCGGCGCGGAGAAACGATAAGGCAGAGCAGATTCGTTTTTCGCCATGTGAGGTTGTCGAGCATTCTTTTGAACGGATGCATTTGTATTACCCGGATGAAGAATTCAAGACAGAGATCCTGAAGAATCGGAAAAAATACGAGGAAACAAAGGATACGCCCGGAGCAGACATTTATGGGTTTACGTGCAGCGCGTGCAACAGTGCATGCTGGATTACATGGCAGGGAAGAATGACGCCTTGCGCTTTGCTCCCGGAGCCATACACACTGCCCTTTGAGCAGGGATTTATGAATGCCTGGGAGGAACTGAAACAGACGTGTGACAGAATCCTCATGTCGCCGCAGTGCTCACACTGCGACAAGCGAGGTGTTTGTTTGGTTTGTCCTGCGGCTAACTATACGGAAACCGGCAGATTTGATAAGGCTTCGCCTTTCCATTGCGAAATGACAAGAAAGCAGCTGGACGAAATGGAAAAAATGGTTGAGGGCTGGAATATGGATGCTCGACAGACGGAAAGGTCAGGAGGAGAAGTATTGTGAAGAGGAAAGAGACATTCATTTCTCGCGAAATGATGGGCAGTTATGTTTTGATGCCCCTTGGAGAGACTGCTCAGAAGTTCAGCGGCATGATCCTGACCACCGAAACCGGCGCGTTCATCTGGGAGCACATCGAGGAGGTCAACTCCGCGGAGGAGATGGCAACCCTGCTGACGCAGGAGTTCGAGGTGAGCCCTGAAGAGGCGCTCGCGGACGTAACGGCGCTGTTTGAGAACTTCCAGAAGGCCGGCTGGATCGAGTAAGTCCCGCGCGGCTATACAATTCTATACAGATTTGAGGGAAGCTCCTTCCCGCACGCAGCTTTGATGATTCCGGGCTGCGGCGGGAGGGGGCTTTATTTTTTTATGTTTGCAGCGGGAGATGCGGCGCAGGAACGGTTGCAGACCGTTTGTTACGCAATTGTTACGACATAGCAGGGGATTTAGCAAATTCTTCATTGACGAAGTGCTTGAAAAGTGGAGGAAAATGGTGTAAAGTATTTGAGAAAGGGTGTAAAGTGGTTGATTTGGGGAAGGAGGGATGACGCGCATGGCTCAGATGGCGTTTTCGGGCTCGTTTGACCATTCGCTGGATGGCAAGGGCCGCGTGATCATCCCGGCGTCCTTCCGTGAAGCGCTCGGCGAGGACTTCACCATCACCATCAACCCCAACAAGACAGCGGTGGCCATTTACCCCAAGGCGATGTGGGATCAGCAGCTGGAGCGTCTGTCCCATATCAACCCGATGGATAAAATCGGCATCAAGTATGAGCGCTATGTGATGAGCGTGTCCTTTTCCGGCAACAGCATGGATGCGCAGGGCCGCGTGCTGATTCCGGTGAAGCTCAGAAACAAGATCGGTCTGACGCGCGATATTGTGTTCGTCGGCCTGAATTCCTATATCGAGGTCTGGGATGCCGAGGTCTATGCGAAGATGGAGGCGGAGACCGAGGACGATTTCGAGAGCCTGGCGGATTACGTGTACGAGAAGTATCCGATCTGACGGAGGACGGCGTAATCGGGCAGAGCATGCGCAGGAACAAACGTGTTCTTGTGGGAAAGGCAGGTGAATACACTGATGGCAGGCGTTTACAAGGCGCAAAGCACGCGCGGAAGATACAGTCAGGCGGGCTACACGTACGACGCGGACATGTACATTGCAGCTGTGCCTGCAGGCTCCGCACAGGATGAGCTGCGCGATTACAACCGCGAGGGCTATCGCAGCGAGCGGCCGTGGCATGAAACGCCGGACCCGGTGTTTGAACAGCCCGTCATCCCCCGTACGAATCCGCCTGCGGCCAGGAAGAAGACGAAGCAGAAAAAGCCGCAGACCTTCCTTGACGGACTGAGCGCGCAGGCCCGGCTTGAGCGCAGGGATGTGGCCGCATGCATCCTCTTTGGCGCGCTCATTCTGATCATGCTCGCGGCCGGCGGCCAGCAGATGATCAAGAGCGTGAAGCTTCAGAACACCATCAACGCGTATCAGGAAGACACAAAAGTCTTTGAGCAGGAGAACGAGCAGCTGGCGCGGCAGCTTGAGCTGGCGCGCGGCGGCGAACGCATCCGCAACGAGGCGCAGAACAAGCTGGGCATGCTCCGCCCGGAGCGCGCGCAGACCGAGACAATCTACATTCGGACGACAGAGAATGCCGGGCAGAAGGCGCTACAGAATACCGAGGAGCCCAGAATGGAATTGCTTGACATTCTGCTGGGCTTGCTCAACGTGCTTCATATTGGGGAGTGAGAGGGCTTGCGGTCACCGGGAGCCACCGTACGAAAGCGGCTGGTCCTGTTGATGGGCGGATTCCTTCTCCTTTTTTCTTGTATCATCGCGCGGCTCGTCGATCTGCAGGTGCTGCAGAGCCAAGTGCTGACGCAGCGGGGTGTTCGCCAGTGGACGCGCAGCGGAACGGTTGCCGCTCGCCGCGGCGACATCGTGGATACCCATGGAAAATTGCTGGCCCAGTCCATCACCAGCTTCATCATCAGCGCGAGGGTGCGCGATGTGAGCGACGTCGATGGGCTTGCTTCCGTTCTGGAAAGGGAGATGGATGTACCGTCGGAGCGGACAAAATCGAGGCTGACCGGGACAAAAGCGGCTTCCGTGACGCTGGCGCGGCAGGTGTCCCGCGAGGACGCGGACCGGCTCAGGACGCTGATGGCGGATAAAACGAACACGGATTCTGCAAAATTATCGGGAATAACATTTGACGAAGACATCAGTAGATGGTATCCTATGGGGAGCAGCCTTGCGCAGGTGCTGGGCCTGTGCAATGTGGACGGCGTGGGGCAGAGCGGCCTGGAGGTCAGGTATGACGATGTGCTCGCGGGTGAACCGGGACGGATTGTGACCGAGGTGGACGCCAGAGCCAGAACGCTGCCCGACGGCGTGACGCTGTATGTGCCCGCGAAGGCGGGAAACACGCTGCGGCTGACGATCGACCGCGAGGTGCAAGCGGCGGTGGAGCGCGCCGTGCGCGAATGCGCGCAGGTGAACGAGGCGCAGCAGGTGCAGGCGATCGTGATGGACGTGAACACCGGCGCGGTGCTCGCCATGGCGATGTACCCGACGTATGACCCGGCGGACCCGCCGCGCGAGGATGTCGAGCAGCTCAACGAGCTGATGCGCATCACGACGCTCAGCGACGTGTATGAGCCCGGCTCCACGTTCAAGATGCTCACAGCGGCTGCGGCGATCGACTGCGGCGCGACGAACCCGCAGGAAGGCTTTTACTGCTCGGGCCGCATCACGGTCAGCGGCAGCACGGTGCGCTGCTGGGGAGCGCCCCACGGCGCGGAGACGATGAAAAAGGCGCTTCAGAACTCGTGCAATCCGGTCTTCACGCAGCTGGCGCTGCGGCTGGGCAGCGACAGGCTGTACCAGTACCTGCATGCGTTCGGCCTGGGAAAACGCACGGGCATCGACTTATATGGCGAGGCTTCGGGCATCCTGATTGCGCAGAGCCGCGTCAAGGACGTCGATCTGGCGCGCATTGGCTTTGGCCAGAGCGTCGCGGTGACGCCGATTCAGATGATCACGGCGGCGTGCGCGGTGGTCAACGGCGGCCGGCTGATGAAGCCGTATCTGGTGGAGGCCATCTTGAACGAGGACGGCGAGGAAATCGAGGTCATCACCCCGACGGTGGCGGCCAATCCCATTTCCGCAGAGACGAGCGCGACGATGCGCGAGCTGCTGGGCAGCGTGGTTTCCGAGGGCGGCGGCAAGAACGCCCGGGTTGACGGCTGGTCGGTCGGCGGCAAGACGGGAACGGCGCAGATCTACAAAAACGGAAGAATCGAATCGAACCTGCACATCGGCTCGTTCGTGGGCTTTGCGCCCGTGGAGGAGCCGGAGGTGGCCGTGCTGGTGATCGTGGACGAGGCGCAGGTGAAGCCGGATTACGGCGGCACGACGGCCGCGCCGTTCGCCGCGCAGATCTTTACGGAGATTCTGCCGCTGCTGGGCGTCAAGAAGACGGACGGCAGCGAAGAGCGCGCAGACGTGACGATGCCGGATGTGACCGGCATGAACGTGAAGGACGCCCGGGCGATCCTGCGGGAAGCGGGCATCGACTGCGTGACGGACGGCACGCAGAGCATGGTGACGGGGCAGCTGCCGCCTGCGGGCACGACCGTGCAGGAGGGCTTCTGCGCGATGCTTTACGTCACGGGAGAACGTGCGCCGACGGCGCAGGAATTCACGCAGGTGCCCGATGTGATCGGGCTGCCCATGCGCGAGAGCGCGCAGGCGTTGCGCAGCGCAGGCCTGGCGCTGGATGCGCAGGGCGATGGAATTGCAGTCAAGCAGAGCCCGGCGGCGGGAACGTACGCTGCGGCTGGAGATACCGTCACGGTCGAATTCCGGGTACCGTGAAGCATGTACGCCTGAACAATGGAGGAATGAAGATGAAGCTATCACAACTGACGATGGATATGCCCGAGCTGATCAGGCTGACAGGGGACGCGGAGATCGCGTCGCTGACGGCAAATTCTCGCGAGCAGTGCGAGAAGGGCCTGTTCTTCTGCATCCGCGGCGGCAGGGTTGACGCGCACGACTTCGCGCCGCAGGCGCTTGAAAACGGCTGCGTGGCGCTTGTCGTGGAGCGCGAGCTTGACATCGACTGCCCGCAGGTGCTGGTGACGGACGTGCGCGCGGCGATGACGCGCATGGCCAGCGCCTTCAACGGCCATCCGCAGCAGCGCATGAAGCTCGTCGGCATCACCGGCACCAAGGGCAAGACCACGACGACCTTCCTGCTCAAGAGCATCTTTGAGGCGGCGGGCCTGCGCTGCGGCATCATCGGCACGACCGGCTGCATTGCCGGCAGCACCAAGCTGCCCAGCCGCCTGACCACGCCGGACCCGATCGAGATGTTCAGGATTCTGCGCATCATGGCGGATGCGGGCGTGCAGGTGGTGTGCATGGAGGTCTCCGCGCACGCGCTGTACCTGCGCAAGCTGGTGGCGATGACGTTCGAGGCAGCGGCCTACACCAACCTCTCGCAGGATCACCTCGACTTCTTCGGCACGATGCAGAAGTATTTTGAGGCGAAGAAGCTGCTCTTCACGCCGGACATGGTGCGCAACGCGGCCATCAATGTTGACGAGGAGACCGCGCCCCAGATCCTGAGCGATCTGACCTGCCCGACGCTGACCTACGGCATTTCCGGCTGCGCCGACCTGTTCGCGCGCGACATTGAAATCACCGAGAGCGGCGTATCCTTTACCCTCAATCTGCGCAACCTGCATACCGAGCGCATTCACCTGCTGCTGACCGGCATGTTCAACGTCTACAATGCCCTCGCTGCGGCGTCCTGCGCGCTCATCCTGGGCGTGGAGCTGGCGGACATCAAGAAGGGTCTGGAGGCGGTTGTGTCCGTGCCGGGCCGTGTGGAGATGCTCGCCACCGACACGCCGTACCGCATGATCCTGGACTATTCGCATTCGCCGGACGCACTGGACAACATCCTGCACACCGTGCGGGAGTTCTGCCGCGGGCGCATCATCCTGGTCTTCGGCTGCGGCGGCGACCGCGACAAGGGCAAGCGCCCGATGATGGGAAAAATCGCCGGCCAGCTGGCCGACTACTCCATCCTCACCAGCGACAACCCGCGCTTTGAGGATCCGATGGACATTCTTGCGGCCATCGAGCAGGGAATTGCCCCCACCGGCGCGAAATATGAGGTGATCGAAGACCGCCGAGAGGCGATCCGCCAGGCCATGGAGATGGCCGTGGGCGGCGACATCGTCGTGCTGGCGGGCAAGGGTCACGAGACGTATCAGGACATCTGCGGCGTGAAGCGCCCGTTTGATGAGAAGGAGATCGTCAAAGAGCTTCTGGAAGAGATGAAGCAGAATAACTGATTCGCAGATACTGGCTCTGCGAAGAATTCGGAGGAATGACCATGCAAAGGATGATGCTTTCCGTGGTGCTGGCCTTCTTGGTCGGCGCTCTGCTGGGCAAGCTGCTGCTCCCGGTGCTCTACAAGCTGAAATTCGGCCAGAACATCTACGAGCTGGCGCCCGAGGCGCACAAGAAGAAGCAGGGTACGCCGATCATGGGCGGCCTCACATTCGCCGGCGCGGCGATTCTGATCGGCCTGCTGATGAACGATTACAGCGTCCCGCTCACGCAGAACATGACGCTGGCCGTGATCCTGATGGCGCTGGGCAACATGTGCATCGGCTTTGCGGACGACATGACCAAGATCCGCGGCGGCAAGAACGCGGGCCTGACCGCCAGGCAGAAGATGTTCTTCCAGACGATCCTGGCGCTGGCGTTCTCGACATACTGCTATTTCCATCCGCAGGTCGGCTCTGTGATCCGGATTCCGTTCCTGAAGGCGGAGCTTGACCTGGGCATCCTGTACATCCCGCTGATGATGTTCGTCATCGTGGGCACGACCAACAGTGCGAACCTGCTGGACGGCCTGGACGGCCTGTGCACGGGCGTCTCCATGCTCGACTTCGCGGCCATGGCGGTGATCGCGGCGGCAGCGGGTCTTGGCGGCGACCTGGGTGTGATCTGCTGCGCGATGGTCGGCGGCCTGATGGGCTTCTGGCTGTACAACGTGTGCCCGGCAAAGATGTTCATGGGCGATACCGGCTCCATGTTCATCGGCGGCGCAGTGGTGGCGGCGGCGATGCTGCTGCGCCAGCCGCTGATTCTGGTGCTGATCGCGTTCTGGATGCTCATGAGCAGCCTGTCGGTTATCATCCAGGTGACCTATTTCAAAAAGACGGGCGGCAAGCGCATTTTCAAAATGTCCCCGATTCATCATCACTTTGAGCTTTGCGGCATGAGCGAGTTCCAGATCGTGGCGATGTACATGACCACGACGCTGGCGCTTTGCCTGATTACGCTGATGGGCGTGCTGTAAGGCGCAAGATACGGCGGCCTCTTCCGATAAAGTTGACAGAATTGGTTTTCTGTTCTGCCCAAGGGAGAGGCTTTGCACATTTGCAGAAACAATCGACGAGCCTTGACGGGAGGCAGAAAGATGGACGTAAAGAACAAACGCGTGATCGTGCTGGGCATGGCGCGCAGCGGCGTGGCGGCGGCGAAGCTGCTGGCCAAACAGGGCGCGATTGTGACGATCAGCGACATGAAGACAGAGGAGAGCTTCGGCGGCGCGCTGGATGAATTGAAGGCGCTGGGCTGCATCTTTGCGCTGGGCGAGGGCCCGCAGAAGGTTTTGATGCAGCAGGACATGTTGATCCTCAGCCCGGGCATTCCGGTCGCCAAGCCGTTTGTGCAGGAGGCCATCGCGGGCGGCGTGGAGGTCATTGGCGAGCTGGAGC